>CAKSUH010000007.1 GCA_934500855.1 uncultured Eubacteriales bacterium | reverse complement strand
TGCGAAGCAAAGTGTGCTTTTCTCTTTGCGCCTACATGGTCAAAGAAAAAGCGTCGTTCAGCATTGTTCTTTTTTGGTGGATAACACTTTTGTCTACAGCCTGACCCTCCCGAGAATTTCTCGGGAGGGTTTCTGTGAAGCGTCTCAGGTGGTTTCTCCTATTTTACGGTATTCCCACGGGGTCATACCCGTAATTTCGCGAAAATAGCGGGAGAAGTTGCTTGCGTCGGAAAAGCCGCAGGCAACCGCGACCTGTGCCACCGTTTTGTTTCCCTCGGACAGCAACATACAGGCGAGCGAAATACGGCAGAGCAGGAGGTAGCGTTTGATGGTATAACCCGTGACACGGTGAAAAACATGCGAAAGATAGTAGGAACTGATATAGTTTGCAGCCGCCAGTGAATTCAGGTCCAGCTTGCGTTCGGGGTGGTTCTCCAACTCCGTGCGGATGGCGGCAACGATCTTTTCCGCGCTTCCTCCGACCGAGGTGAACCGTTCGGGTGCCAGTCGGTAAAGCCTCCACAGGAGCGCGGAGAGCCAGATTTGTTCGCCCTCGCCGTCCTCGGGGTCAATCTCCCGTTCGTTCATCAGATTGCGGAAGAGCATTTGCAGGTCATCGAGCGCCGTGCCCGCCTCAAGCGGCAGGACATGGCAGAAGTGAGGCGCGTGAATGGAAAAGACCGTTTGCAGAAAACCGGGTCTCAGCGCATTTTTCGCGGCGGACGGGTTTACCAGCATGACATACCGCTCATAGACCTCGGAGCGCACTGTCAGGACATGCGGCTCGTAGTTACTGATGAAGATCATGGAGGGCGCGGCGGCATCGTAGGCTTTTCCCGCAATCTCCACATGAACCGCGCCGCGGGTGACAAAGATCAGCTCCCATGCGGCATGGCGCATGATGTCCACATGACCGATGTGCAGTCCGGTTTCATAGTACAGCTTTTCAATACATGGGCGCATTTCTGCCTCCGTTCGCGAATTGTGCGGTTTGCGTTAAGGGTTGCCGACTCTCAGACTGCGGCGGAGCAGGTTTTCAAACCACAGCTCCCCGTTCGGAATCGGGCGCACGGGACAAAGTTCCGAGTGCGTGCCGACCGTTTTGGTGTAGGTACGGCGGATCGGCTGTTCCGACGGCGCGGCTGTTCCGACGATGTACGCCGAACCGTGCGAGCCGACCGTTTCCGCAGAGAACAGCATGGCGGAAAGCACCGCCTGTTGGGTCAGGAGCAGATCGGTCAGAAGCGCTGCGGGCAAATCATCCTCCGCGCCGCCGACAATCAACCTCTCCTTTGTATTATAGCACAGATCGGAGACTTCTGCAAGCATTTTTTTCATTTCCGCCGGATTTCTTGCAAAATCGGCAACGCGACTCATCTCGTGACGGAGCCGTCCGTACAGCGCGCGGATGTTGGATTCTCCGCGGCGGTATTCGGGAAACGCAAAGGAGGGGACTGTTTCGGGTGCGGTACGGTCGGGCTGTGCCGCGATATGCTCTGCGGCGCGGAGCGCACCTACCTGCGTGGCATTCAGGGCGCTTCCGCCGGGACGGTAAACCCCGAAGTTTCCCGCCGCTTCACCGACCGCGTAAAGTCCCGCGACCGTTGTCTGCCAGTGCGCGTCCACCGCGATTCCGCCGTTGCAGTGCTGGGCGCAGACTGCAATCCGCAGGGGGGCGCGGGAAAGGTCGATTCCGTGGTTCCGATACAGTTCGAAAGCGCCGATGTTCATATGCTTCAGGCGCTCCAGCGGTGTGCCGAACAGCGCGCCCGAGCGGCGCAGATAGTCCCGTCCCTCTTCGCCGAGCGCGGAAAAGGCTTCGTCCAATCCCATGGGGTTGCGGGTGAAATCGAGGTAGACCCGCCGCCCGTTTCGGATTTCGTCGGCTACCAATAGGTCGACCTGCGACGAGCCGTTCAGCTTGCGCGTGTCAAAGGGCCACTGGTAGCCTTTGAGAAAGATCAGGTCAAGCGAGCGCGCGCCGAGCGCTTCCCACAGGAATTCCCGTTCGACCCCGTCCGCACCCACCGAGAAATAGCGGGGGAGCACCTGCTGATAGGTTCCCGAAAGATTCCAGCGGAAGTCGGTGCTTGCAATGCCGTATTGCCACTCTTCCAGATTTGCGCAGGCTGCACCCGCGCCGACGGCAAGTCCCGTTGCGCCGGTCTGGCTCTCGGGGTAAACCGAATTCTCATAGATTGCCGCAGGACCGCCCGTTGCGAGAATCAGGTTGCGGCAGGCGAACACCGCGCGTTCGCCGCCTTGGCGGATTGCCGCAACGCCCGTGACGCATCCGCTGTCGGTGAGCACCCGAACCGCACGCCAACCGTCAAGAACCGGAATTCCGTAGCCGTTCACCGCGCGTTCCAGCGCCTCGGTCATGTATTTCGAGGTCAGCGGACCGCAGGAGGTTGCCCGTGTGCGCGGGTCATGGTCGGTTTTATAGCCCGCGTATTCGCCGTATTCGTTGCAGGGGAAGGGAACGCCGAGTTCCACAAGGTGCATGAAACAGCGAACCGAATAAGCCGCTTCGCACATGGCGTTGTCGCCGTTGACCCCACCGCCGTCGAAAAGCGTTTGCGCCATTTCGCGCACGCTGTCGCCTTCCGAGCCGCAGAGCGACAGTTTGTAGTAGGTCTGTTTGTCGCTTCCCGTGTTCCGCGAAGTGCCCATGTTCCGTCCTTCGGTCAGAAGCGCGATGTCGGTTACGCCGAGCGACCAAAGCCGCTCCGCCGCCGCAAAGCCTGCACAGCCGCTCCCGATGACAATGGTGTGATAACGCCGTTTCATCATAGCCGTCTGATGTGCATTCCGCCGTCCACGGCGATGGATTGCCCCGTGGTGTAACCGAGACTGCCGTCCAGAAGCGCGCAGATTGCCCGCGCAACATCGAGCGGCTCGCCCCAACGCCCCATCGGAACCAGTCCGTCCGCGATCAGACGGTCGTATTTTTCCTTCACCGATGCGGTCATGCCCGTGTGAATCACGCCGGGGCAGACCTCGTTCACCGTGATGCCCGCAGACGCAAGACGGTCCGCGTAGAGCATGGTCAGCATGGTTACGCCCGCTTTGGAGACGCAGTATTCGCCGCGCGAGGTCGAACTGGTGTATGCCGAGCAGGAGGAGACATTGACAATCCGACCGCGCACGCCGTCCGTCATCGGTTGAGACAGCATCCGCCGCGCCGCCGCCTGCGTGAGGAACATGGTGCCTTTGGTGTTGACATTCATCACGCGGTCATAGCTTTCCTCGGTCATCTCCAACAGGTCGGCGCGAACGCGCGGCGCGATGCCCGCAACATTGACCAGAGCGTCAAGGCGCGGGGGCAGGGCGACGAGCCGCTCGCGGTCAGCCGCCGCGGAGAGGTCGCCCGGGATGTAGGTAAAGTGTTCCGAAAAGCCCGAAAGGTCGGGGTGCTCGGGAAGATCCATCCCCACAACGCCCCATCCGCGGGAGAGCAGCAGTTCTGCCGTGGCGCGCCCGATTCCGCCGAGCGCACCGGTTACGATTGCATAATTCATGCCTTGTTTCCTCCGTCCTGTTTTGCAAAGGTCTCCCGATAGAGAGAACCGTAAATTTCCCTGTCATAGATCACGCATCCCGGCGTTTTGCCCGCCCGCATCAGCGCGGTGCACTTTCCGCAGGTCAGGCAGAGACGGTGCGGGTCCGCGCATCCGTTCCGCAGAATCTCCCGTGCGGAATCGGGGTCCGCGAAGCTCTGCCGACCGAAGCCGACCAACTCATATCTTCCCGCGTCAATGTCTGCCGCGGCAATGTGCGCCGCCTCGGCGCCGAGAAAGGAGAACCCCGTAGCGACGGTCAGTGCGTCGGCGGAAACCGCGCGCGCCGCTTCCGAGACGGCAATCGCGCCCGCCCGCATCCGCAGAATGCTTTCATAGGGCGGAACCTCTACGGCAAATGCGGTGGGGCGGTTCACCTCGTGGTTCTGATAGGGATTTCCCATCGTGACATCGAGAATCCGCACGCCGCGCGCGACCAGATCGCCTGCAAGCCGCCGCGGCTCGCGCAGGTCGGGAACGCCCGCTTCGTCGCTTGCCGCAAAGCCGTGGGGGTAGGGGAAGCCGTCGTAGGCGTTGAAGCGGGAGGCGAGCAGAAGGCTGTCGGGTGCCGAGGATTTGATCGCTTCCACCGCCGAGAGCAGAAGCCGCGTGCGGTTTTCGTAGGCTTCACCGCCATAAGGTCCGCTTCTGCCGTAAGCGCCGAGCAGTTCGGAGAGTAAGTAGCCGTGGCAGGCTTTGATGTCCACGCCGTCGAACCCGACCTCCGAGGCAAGCCGCGCCGCATAGGCGTAGCGCTCGGGAAGCGCGGCGAGGGAATCGTCGGACAGAATGCGATCCTCGGAGAGCGGCTTGTCGCCCTCAAACAGCGGGCGGTGCTGCGCAACCAGAGGTTCGGGGTAGCCGTTCGGCTTGGAATAGCGCCCCGAATGGGTCAGCTGACAAATAATCAGCGGCGCATAGCCGTTCTCCCGCAGGGAAATCTCCCGCATTTCGTCAAGCAGTTTTTTGTATGCGTCTGCGTTTTTTTCGGTCAGCATCATCTGACGGGGATTCGCCCGCGCTTCGGGCAGGATTGCGGTGGCTTCGAACCAGATCAGCCCGGGGCCGCCGTGCGCGAAACGGTGATAGCGGCGGACGGTCAACTCCCCGGGCGTGCCGTCCCCCGCGCCGTCACAGCCTTCCATCGGCTGATAAACGATGCGGTTCGGGAGCGTGTGCCCCGCCGTGCGGCAGGGAGCGGAAAGGGGAGCGGTACTGTCCAGATAAGGGAGCTCTTTCGGCAACTCCGCAGGATTCACAGGTCTTTTATACACGGTATTTTCTCCTTGTTGCTTGTTATGCCATCGTTGTTGTTTGTTATGCCATCGTGGCAAGCATTTCCCGCGTGACTGCAAAGCGGGTCTTTTTGCCTTCGTCAAAGGCGCGGAATTCTTCCGCCATATAAGCGCCCATTCTCGCGCATTCGGTCTGCTGACTGCCCGAAATATGCGGGGTCAGAAAGACATTCGGGAGGGTGAGGTGGGGGGAGTCGGGGGCGGGCGGCTCGGGGTCAACCACATCCAACAGAGCGCAGAGGTCGGAGCGCGCGGTCAGAACCGCAATCAGCTCGTCCTCGCAAACGGTTGCGCCTCTTCCGGTGTTGAGGAAGGTTGCGCAGGGCTTCATGGAAGCGAAGAGCCTGCCGTTCAGCATTCCCACCGTTGCGGGGACATTTGCCAAGTGGTTGCTGACCACATCGGAGGCGGCGAACAGTTCCTCAAGCGTGACCTTCTCCGCGCCGAGCGCGCGAATCTCTTCCGCCGGGAGGAAGGCATCGTATACGAGCACGCGCAGGCGGTAACCCCGCAGGCGTTCGGCAACCATGCGCCCGATCATTCCGCATCCGACGATGCCGACCGTTGCGCCGTAGTTTCCCGCACAGTGGTTTGAGAGCGCGCGGGCGGCATTCCAGTCCGTGCCCGTATGCAGACTGCGGCAGGCGCGGAAATACCCCTTGTTTGCGAGCAGAATCTGCGCCACGGTGTATTCCGCAACCGGGACCGCATTCGCCGCCCGCGCGGAAAAAACCGCAACGCCTGCATCAAGAAACGGCGCGGCAAAGCTCTGTACGCTTCCCGCCGCGTAAAACACCGCCCGCAGGGAGGGCAGGCAGTCCCGGATCTCCTGTTCTTCAAAGCACGGCATTCCCCAGGTGGAAAACAGATAGCGCGTGTCGCGATATTGCGCGGGGGAGGCGAGAATTTCCTCTTTTGTCACCTTTTTGCCGCTCAGCCCGACCGCGCGGAGGTTTTCCTCGGTCCAGACCAGGGGCAAATCCGCGCCGCCCATCAGTATTTTCTCATTCATGATTTCAGTCTCCTTTGCGATCTCCGATTCCTATTATACAGAAAATCTGCGGGTTTGCAAAGTGTAAGCTTTGCCGAGTTTGCGAAAAACCGCAAGTTTTACATAATTCCGAAATGCTTTCCGCGCGGCGCTCTTGACAGCGCCGCGCGGATGTGCTAAAATAAAGGCAATATCCGTCCGGAAAAGGAAACGAAAACGAATATGAAACTTTGTTTTTCAACGCTCGGCTGTGCGGAGCGGTCGCTGACCGACATCTTCGCGCTTGCGCGGGCATATCGGATTCCGTGTCTGGAATTCCGCGGGATCGGCGGGGTGATCGACAACCGCGAAATTCCCGACTTTGCGCCCGACCGCCTTGCCGAAACCCGCGCCGCTCTGGACCGCGCGGGACTGACCGCCCGGGTCATCGGCGCTTCCGCCTCGTTCCATAACCCGCACGAGCGGGCGGAGTCCCTTGCGGAGGCGCACGCCGCCGTCCTGATCGCTTCCGCGCTCGGCGCGCCCTATATCCGCGTATTCGGCAACAACACGGGGGAGGACCCTGCCGCCGCCACGCAAAGTGTGATTGAGGGACTTTCCCTGCTTGCCGAGGATGCCGCCGCGCACGGCGTGACCGCTCTGCTGGAGACGCACGGCGATTTCAACCGTGCAGAAACGCTGTCGCCGATTCTGGACTCGCTCGGTGACCGTGCAGGCTTCGGTCTGATTTGGGATGTCATGCACACCTATTTCGCAACGGGGCGGGATTTCCGACCGCTTTACCGTCTGCTTCGCCCCTGCATTCGCCATGTTCATGTCAAGGACTGTCTCCCCGACCGCACGCAGGTCCTTCCCGGGAAAGGCGACATTCCGCTGTGTGACATTGCGGATCGGCTTCGTGCCGATGCCTTCGAGGGCTGTATTTCCCTTGAATGGGAGCGCAAATGGCACCCGGAACTGCCTCCGATCGAGGAAGCCCTTTCCGCGATGGCAGAGGTCCTCGGGAAAGAATAAAGGCACCTGTTTTTTCATCGGCGGTTTGTCGAAGATCCCGTTTCGCATACGGTGTGCGGAATCGGAAAAGAAAGAGGAAAGAGGAAAGAGGAACCCCAAATGCGGAAACCGAATGATCTGACAGACGAAATCAAAGTTTTGCCGGTTGCGGTGATTCACAGCGCGGGCGAAACGAAACCGACGCTGGAGGCGCTCCGTGACGGCGGCATCCCGGCGGCGGAGATCACCTTCCGGACCCCCTGCGCGGCGGAAGCCATCCGCATCGGCTGTGAAGCCTTCCCGGATATGCACATCGGCGCGGGGACGGTGATCAACACAGAACAGGCAAGAACCGCCATCGCGGCGGGCGCGGAATTTGTCGTGTCCCCGGGGCTGAGCGCGGGGGTTGCGGAGGTCTGCCGCGCGGCGGGCATTCCGTACTATCCCGGCTGTGTGACCCCGACCGAAATCATGGCGGCGCTGGAGCTTGGCATCACGACCGTCAAGTTCTTTCCTGCGAATGTCTACGGCGGGTTGGCAAGCATCAGGGCGCTGTCGGCACCCTTCCCGCAGGTCAGATTTCTGCCAACCGGCGGAGTTGACCTTTCCAATCTGGCGGAGTACCTCGCGTGTGACCGCGTTGCCGCGGTTGGCGGCAGCTTCATGATGAAGGGGGACATCCGCGGGAACTGCCGGAGGATTTTGGAGGTGATCGGATGAAAATCGTAACCTTTGGCGAACTGATGATGCGCCTGACCCCGCCCGGCTATGCGCGCCTGACGCAGGCAAGATCGTTTGAGGTCACCTTCGGCGGCGCAGAAGCGAATGTGGCGGTGTCGCTTGCCTGCATGGGCGAGGACGCGGAGTTTGTCTCCAAAATTCCGGCAAACGACATCGGTCAGGCGGCGGTCAACAGCCTGCGCGCATGGGGCGTCGGAACCGCGCATCTGCTGCGCGGCGGCGAGCGGCTGGGGACCTACTACATGGAGCGCGGCGCTTCGCAAAGACCTTCCAAAGTGGTCTACGACCGTGCCGGTTCGGCGGTTGCGCTGGCAAAGGCGGGGGAATTCGACTGGGATGCGATTCTGGACGGAGGCGATTGGTTCCATCTGACCGGTATCACCCCGGCACTGAGTGCGGAACTGGCGAATGCCTGCGAGGACGCCTGCCGCGCGGCAAAGCGGAAGGGGATGACCGTTTCGTTCGACCCCAACTACCGCGCCAAGCTCTGGAGCGTGACGGATGCGGCAAAGGCGATGCGGCGGTATCTGCCGTATGTCGATGTGCTGATTACGAATGAAAATCAGGCGGCGGATCTGTTCGGGGTGCGTATTCCGGCAGGCGAGGTGTCGGGCGACGATGTGACCGAGCGCGGCTATCTGACGCTTGCCGAGGGCATGAAGGCGCTGTATCCGCATCTGCGCTATGTGGCGCTGACCGAACGGCGCACCTTTTCGGCAGAGGTCAACAGCTTCTGCGCAAAGCTGTATGACGGGGAGAACCTGTACAGCTCGGAGAAATACCGCATGGAGATTGTCGACCGGGTCGGCGGCGGGGATGCGTTTGCGGCAGGGCTGATTTATGCCCTGCGGAACGGGAAGAATGCCCGGGACGCGGTGCGGTTCGCGGCGGCGGCAGGCTGCCTGAAGCACACGGTGGAAGGGGACATGAACCCTGCAACCGTTGCCGAGATCGAGGTGCTTGCAAACGGCAACGCAACCGGGCGCGTGCAGAGATGAAACGGGAGAAAAAGGGGGCTGTGAAAAAGCCCCTTTTTCAATGCGAAATTTTGTTGCACACTGCAGGGGGTGTCCCGATATCCTGCGGTCAGTCTGTCCCGTACCGCGCGGTACGGGACTTTTTCTGTTTGCTTTACGACTCCGTTTTTTCTCTTTCTTCCGTCTGCGCCGAATCGGAGGCTGTTTTCTGCACGGCTTTGCGGCAGGCGGTTGGGGTCATGCCGTATTTCTTCCGAAAGGCGGTTACCGGTCCGTTTCGGTGTTCGTAGCCGACCGAATTCACGATTTCTTCCAACGGCATATCCGATTCCTTCAGGAAAAAACGCACATATTCCGGCTTTGCCGCGATGCGTGCTGTCCTGCCTTTCGGGGTCGGATTTTGTCTGTTCGGGCGCTTTGAGGAAAGAGAAGAACATTGCCGCCACGGCGCGGATACAGTCGGGCGATGGGAGGGGGTTCTGCTCGTAGATCATGAATTTTGCAAGCGACAGCAACTTTTCCGGCTCGTCACAAAGCAGAAACGGGTCGGGGGAATCGCTGCAATCGATCTTTTCCCGCATTTCAAGGCAGTGAATCCGCTTTTTCAGCTGTTCCTCGGTCGGTTTTTTGGCAAAGGACGGCGGCGTGAACGGAACGGGATGCCCCATATCCACCGCTTTGAGCAGAATGGTGTTGCCCATGCGGTCGGAGTTTGCCTGCGCGACATCGCCGGCTCCCTGCAGCAGGTTAGCAAAAAAATGAAAGGCTATGCGCAAAAAAATCATAGCTTTTGCCTGCCGCGAATGGTATAATAAAGCTACAGTTTTCAACAGGAGGAAACGATGATGAAACAGAAAAACAGAAGTTCTGTGCACCGCTTTTTTGCAAGATGGTTGTGTGTCCTGCTGTGCGCATTGCTTGTCGCGGGCATTTTGGCGGGATGCGGAAAGAAAACGCCCGATACGCCCAAGCCTTCGGGGACTGCAGGCGCGACTGAAACCGATGCTCCGACCGATACCAAGCCTGCGGACAGCAGCGACGATTTGGACGATTCCTATCACTTTGACCGCGATTTTATCATTCTTTCCCGCGAATCCACGGCGGGCGAGTTTGACAGCGCCTCCGCTATCAGCGGCGACGATGTTGCCAACGCCATCTATTCTCGTAACTCGCAGGTGGAAGCCCGCGCGGATGTAACCATCAAGGTGGAAAAGCTCAACGGCGAATGGCAGGCGGCGAAAGCAGGGGATACCCGCGGCGGCAACAAGGAATTCGAAGGTCGCGTCCGCACCAATGCGCTCGCGGGTAAGAGCACCTATGACCTGATCGCAACCCACTCCGCATACCTTGCAAACCTCGCGGTTGAGGGACTGGGGATGGATCTGACCCAACTTGATGATATCAACCTGACCAAGAGATGGTGGAACGAAGCCTACTACAATGAGTGCAACTTTGAAGGCGCAATCTATATGATGGTCGGCGATCTGGCGTATACGCTGTACGATTATATGGAAGTCGTATTCTTCAACGAGAACATGGCGGAAACCTATGATCTCGGAGATCTCTATGACCTCGCGCTGGAAGGCAAATGGACCTATGCCCTGATGAAGGAATACGCCGCAAAAGTGCATACCGATCCCGATGCCGACGAAAATACCCGCGTATACGGCATTTTGACCAACTGCCACGCACAGCGGGCGTTTGCAAACGCGATTGAAGCCAACTATCTGGTCAAAGCGGATGACGGCACGCGCAGCTATCCCAACTCCATGAACGAAACCGCAGAGACAAGACTTTCGGATTTCATCAAATACATCCGTGACGGACGGGATACAGGCAGCATTTATTCGCCCAAATCATGGAGCGATGAGAAAAAATCGGAAAATCCGATCTTCGCTTCGGGCAGAGCTTTGTTCTATATGCAGACCTTGGGCGAATCCCTGACCCTCAAGGGTACGATGTCGGATTTCTACGGCGTTCTGCCGTTCCCGAAGAGGGACGATACCCAGATTGAGTACCATACCTCCACAAAGGATTCCCTGACTTCCGTTATGGTTCCGCAGAATGTTGCCGATCCCAAGTCCACCGGCGTTGTGACCGAGTTGCTCGCCATGTACAGCAATCAGGTTGTCATCAATGTCTATTACGAAAAAGTTCTCAAACTCCAGTCCTTCAATAACCCCAAGTGCATCCGGATGTTGGAAATGATCCGCCTTGCCGCAAACCTTTCCTTCCAGCAGGTCTTTACCAACTGTCTCGATAACCCCAACTCCCTCGTTTCCGAAGCCATCCGGTTCGGCACTCCGAAGGAACTCTCCACCATGTACGCGTCGGATCATACCAAGTGGAACATTGCCAAACTCTACGAGGATCTCAAAGCCATCAAAAAGAACTGACAGCCCATCCTTCGGTTACTGCTTTTCATAGGGCGCGAAGCCGCACAATATAAAAACTTCGTACCTCCCAAACCGACAAAAAACTTCCCCACAAGACCCCGCACCATACAAAGCGAAACAAATTTTCACAAAGTACAGGGCGGGGCCGTGTGGGGAAGTTCGGGGTGGGTCAGGGAGGTTTGGAGGGTAGGGAGCCCCTTTCAAGGGGTCTCCCTGCGCCTCCAAGGTCTTCCTATTCCTTCCCTCTATATTTCTTCCGAAAGTCCTGCGGGGCAATGCCGTAGAGCTTTTTGAATTTGTCGGAGAAGTAGGAAAGATAGTCAAATCCGCATTCCATCGCAACCTCGGAAACCGTCTTGTCATCGGTCAGAAGCATCTTTTTGGCGCGGGAGAGACGAAGTTCCGATAAATATTCGTTGAACTTCTTGTTCGTCATGCGGCGGAAGAAGCGCGAGAATTGGTAGTAGTCCATGCCAACCTGCTCGGCAACCTCCTGCATCGAAATGTTGTAGGCGTAGTTCTGTTCCATGTAGGAGAGCGCCGACTTCAGCTTCATCGTGCTGTCGTCGGTCAGCCGCTCCGTTGTCGGCGCGGAGACCGCCGGTACGCGCGCAAGCAGGCGAACCAGAAAGAGGTATAATTCCGAAAGCTTTGCACGGAGCGCCAGTTCGTAACCCAGTTGCTTTTCGGAACACTCCCCATAGACCCCGCGTATCATTTCCCCGAGCCGGGCTGCCTCGGCGCTTTCCTTGCGGAACAGATTTACGGGGAGCTTGAAGCAAGGCGTGGTGAACAGGCTGTCAATGTCCGATTGCGTTGCGTCCAAAGGGTAGAGAAACAGCGGGGAGAACTTCACCACAATGCTGCGGTATTTTCCGAACTCGGGCGCGTGGTAAAGATTGTGAATCGCGTTCGGCGCAATGAACACAACATCGCCCGCAACCGCGTAAATCGGTGCGTTGCCGCAGGTGTCCGCGCCCACGCCTTCTTCAATCAGAATGATTTCAAAGTAGGTGTGCGTGTGCGGACGAACCCGATCCTCAAAATCGGTGTGTGTGTGGGCAAAGATGTCGTATAGAATCCGCTTGCCGTGACTGTCGGTTTCACGCTCCGCACGAACCGCTTTCTTCTCCATATTTCCCGCGCTCCTTTCGTCTTTTTTTCCATTATACACGATTTCGCACACAAAAACAAGTCTTTTTTTGAATTTGCAAAAGAAAGGAAAGGCGTCTATGAAAAAAAGGGTTTGCCTGTTTCTTGCAATTCTGCTTCTTTTTGTCGCCTCCTGCAAGCCGAAAACGCCTGCGGGAGCGGACACGGGAACGGATACGCAAACGGGCGGAAACGCAACCGAAACGGTCAGCCTGTTCGGCGGCAGGGAGGACTACAGAATCGTAGTTCCCGCCAATGCAACCGCAGTTGTGACCCGCCTGAGCGCAAGACTTGCGGACGCTGTCAGCGCCGTTACGGGGAAAACACCCACGCGCGTGACCGACGATACCGCAAAATACCCGGAGCAGAAAAAGGAAATCCTGCTCGGCGCCACCGCGCGCAAAGCCTCCGAAACCGCCATCGCGGTACTGGGGGATACGGAATGGCGCATTGCCTTTGAGGGCGACAAGGTGCTCCTCGTTGCTTCCAATGACGCCCTGCTCGCCAAAGCCGTGGAGACCCTGACCGGCACATGGCGCGCCGCGGACGGGAACATTTCCGTCGTGCGCACCGACCTTTCCGTCCAGGGCGGAGACGATATTCTGACATTGACAAAAATCGGTCGCTTTACCTGTCCCGGGAGTGTGGACGACGGCGTGTCAGCAGATACGCGGTCGAAAATTGCGGAGACATTCGATTCCCTGCGAGGCGACCTCGGCATGGGGCGCATCACGCTCCTGTTGGATAACACGGGCGGGGACGAGGCGGGAAAGACCGAAATTCTCATCGGCGCTACCAATCGCGCCGCGAGCCGCACGGCAATGGACGCGCTGACCGCACCGTCCTACCGCATCGGTGTGGCGGACGGAAAAATAACGGTGGTTGCAACCGACGATGAAAGACTGTACAACGCCGTGCGGGCATTCTGCGAAATGCTCCGGCAGGCGAAAAAGGGGACCCTGAAGGGGGACCTGTGTTTTGGGGAGGTCTATGCCGTGACGGAAAACAACGGATTTGACGGAAAGAAATGGCTCGCAACCGTTCCCGCATTCGGGGCGGGGTCGCTGACAGGCGGATATAACGAAAATGCCGCGTCCTGCGTGATGGTCTACGACGGAACTGCGCCGAGCGACTACGAGGGCTACCTCGCAAAGCTGACAGAAGCGGGCTTTGCCGAGACCCGTGCGGAAACGCTCGGCGGAAACCGCTATGTCCTGTATGGCGGAGAGCACGCAACGGTGTATGTTTCCTTCTCCGCGCAGTCGGGGCGCACCCGGATCTATGCGGAGCAGGCGGGAACGAACCGCACGCCCGAACGCGCACCCGAGACCGAAACCGGAACGCCGCGCCTGTGGCAGTTGGAGATCGACAACAGGAATTCCAAACTCAACGGCGGAATGTCCTATGTGTTCCGGGGGACAAACGGGGAGTTCTTTATTCTTGACGGCGGTTACAATACCGAAACCGAAGCCGACCGCATCTATACGCTCCTGCGCGAGAACACGCCTGCGGGGCAGACGCCCGTGATTGCGGGGTGGTACATCTCGCATCTGCACGGTGACCACTACGGCGCAATGCTCGCGTTCTCGGAGAAATATGCCTCCGAGGTTTCCGTGCGGGCGTTCTATTACCACTTCTCACAGCGTTCGGGCGACGCGCAGTGGCTGACCGACATCAAGAAGTCGCTTGATACGGCAATGGGCAGATGGAAGGACGCGGTGCGCTACGGAGCGCTCCACACGGGACTTGGCTTCACGGTGGCAGGCATCCGCGTGGATGTTCTCTATACGCAGGAGGATCTGTACCCGACCCTGACCGATGATCTCAACGAGACCAGCACGGTCATCCGCGTGACGGCGGGCGGTCAGCGAATCCTGTTCTTAGCCGACATGGGCAGGCTGACGGCGGATCGGATGCTGGCGGATCTGCCTGCATCGGAGCTGAAAAGCGACATCGTGCAGGTGGCGCACCACGGCTACGAGGGCGCGTCCCTTGCATTCTATCAGACGGTGAATCCCGAAACGGTGCTCTGGCCGATGAACATTGTCGGATGGCAGGAGACGGGCTACGCAAGCGTGCCGCAGAATGTGTTCGCTTTCTGGTATCGCATGAGTCCGACCGATAAATACCCCTTCGGAAACCGTTGGCTTGTGGATTCCGGGAGCGTGAAGAAGATCATCGTTTCGGGCTTCGGAACGGCGGAAATCCCGCTTCCATTCATACCGGAGGGCGAGAAACTGGGCGACTTCCAAAAATATTTTGACGAACACAAACAGGATTAACCTGCGGAAAAACGAAACGATATGAAATTCAGACAGAACTGGCAGGGACGAAACCTGACCAAAAACGACGGCGCTTTTGCGACAACGGTTCCGGGGTGCATCCAGCAGGACTATGCGGCGGCAAAGGGTTGGGGAGATGTGCAGTATGCGGACAACTGCCGCGCGTTTGAGGCGCTTGAGAACGACGAATGGGAATACAGCGCGATCCTGCAGTATGAGCGCGCGGCAGGGGAGCGGGTCGTGTTCGTCAGCCGCGGCATCGACTACCGCTACGAGATCAGGCTGAACGGCGTTCTGCTCGACAGCTATGAGGGGATGTACCGCATCACGGAAACCGACCTGACCGACCGCCTCTGCGGGGAGAACGACCTGCTTGCGGTGCGAATTCTTCCGCATCCTAAAAGCGGACGGGGCGAGCCCGGCACGCGGGACGAGGCGGCGGACAGCTGCAAGCCGCCCGTCTGCTACGGCTGGGACTGGAATCCGCGCCTGCTGGTGTCGGGAATGTGGGAGGACGCGTACATCGAAACGCGGAACGCCTGCACGGTGACGAATGCCGAGGTCCGCGCGGAGTTGGATGAGGCGATGGAGATGGGCACGGTGCGCTTTGCGTTCACCTGCGAAACCCCTTGCGAAACGGCGCTCTATGACCCCGACGGCGGGGAAGTCTATCGCGGGGACGCGCGGGAGATCACCGTGGAGCATCCGCGCCTGTGGTGGTGTAACGGGCAGGGCGAGGCGGCGCTTTACCGTTGGGAGATCCGCAGTGCGGGAGATGTGCGCACGGGGACGGTTGGCTTCCGGCGCCTGCGGCTGGTGCGCAATGTCGGGGCAGGGGATCCGAAGCAGTTTCCGAAATCGCGCTACGATGCCCCCGCAACGGTTGAGCTGAACGGAAGGCGGATCATGGCAAAGGGCTCCAACTTGGTCAACCCCGATCTGTTCCCCGGCGCGGTGGATTCCGCACGGTACGAAACGCTCCTCTCGCTTGCGCGGGACGCGAACATGAACCTTTTGCGTGTTTGGGGCGGTGCGGGACCGGCGAAGGACTGCTTTTACGATCTCTGCGACCGTCTCGGCATCCTGGTCTGGCAGGAATTCATGCTTGCCTGCAACGATTACCGCGACGGGGCGCATTATATGCAGGTGCTGGAGCAGGAGGCAACGGCGGCAATTCTGCGCCTGCGCGCGCACCCCTGCCTGGCGCTCTGGTGCGGCGGGAACGAGCTGTTCAACTCGTGGTCGGGGATGGACGACCAGTCCCATGTCCTGCGTCTGCTGAACAAGCTGTGCTACGAATTGGATTACGACCGCCCGTTTTTGCCGACCTCTCCGCTTGTGGGGATGGGGCACGGCGGCTACCGGTTCCACGATCCGGACGGGGGCGGCGAGGTGTTCGGCGTGTTCCGGAACAGTGACCTGACCGCCTATGCGGAGTTCGGCGTTCCGTCCGTCTCCCCGGTGGAGAACCTGCGGCGCGCGATCCCGAAAGAAGAGCTGTTCCCGCCGCGCGAAACGCCCGCATGGACGGTACATCACGGATTTGGCGCGTGGGGGGCGGATACCTGGCTCTGTCTGCCGACGCTGGAAGAATACTTTGGCAAAGCCGATACCTTGGAAGAGCTGATTGCACAGTCCGATCGCCTCCAGTGCGCGGGCTATCAGGCAATCTTTGAAGAGGCGCGGCGGCAGTGGAAGCACTGCTCCATGTGCCTGAACTGGTGCTTCAACGAGCCGTGGATGACGGCGGCAAACAACAGCATTGTTGCCTACCCCGCAAAACCGAAGCCCGCATACTACGCGGTGCGGCGCGCGCTGTCTCCCGTGCTGTTTACGGCGCGGATTGAGAAGTACCGTTGGCGCGGCGGCGAAACATTTGAAGCCGAGTTGTGGTTTCACAACGACACGCCCGAAGAACAGTGCGGACGCGTGACGGCAACGGTTTCGGTCGGAGACTGGCGAAAGACGCTGGAGTCATGGGAGACTTCTGCGCCCGCAAACGGAAACACGCGAGGGAACACGGTTCGGGTCGTGCTTCCGAAAACCGACGCGGAGCAGGTCATTCTGACGCTCGAAAGTCCGGAGGGATACTCCAATGTCTACGAGCTGCGGTATTGCGTCTCGGTTCACAAGCCGTGGAAAAAGGTTTTGAATCAGGATACGGAATCGGTAAAATGACCAAAATCGAGCCTCGGTATTTGTGCAAGAGCGTCACAATGCAAAAACATTAAAATTTACGCGCAAAAAACTCATAACAATTTTCCGCGACATATGGTATCATAAATCAGACATTCCAAAAGCAAAGATTTACAAAAAACGCTTGACAAGGAGGGACGGGTCGTGTACAATGCCTTGACAGACAGACAGACAGACAGACAGACAGACAGACAGACAGACAGAC
>CAKSUH010000006.1 GCA_934500855.1 uncultured Eubacteriales bacterium | reverse complement strand
GACCTCCGCCGTCCCCTCGGGATTCTTGTAGTAGCCCAGCATCACATTGTCGCCCTTGACCTGAATCTCGCCCTCGTCATACCCTTTTTCGTTGGTATGGTCGGGGTCGATCCGAACGGTGCAGCAGTTCACCGCCGGTCCCACCGAACCGCGCTTGGGCGCGAAATAGGGGTTGACCGCAATCAGCGGTGCGCATTCGGTAATGCCGTACCCCTCGAAAATATCAATGCCGAACTCCTGGAACGAATCCGCGATGTCGGGGTTGAGCGCCGCGCCTCCGCAGATGATCTGCTCCAGTCTGCCGCCGAACGCGTTGGTGACCTGTCTGAACAGCGTCCGCCGCACATCGAAGCTCAACTTACGCAGCGTCCGCGAAATCTCGCTCAGATACTTCAGCAGGGAGTCCTTTCCGGTCTTTTTCGCCTCGTCCCAGACCTTCTTGTTCATGGTGTAGACAAACAGCGGAACCAGAATCAGCCGCGTCGGGCGGAACAGCTCAAAGTTTTTCAGCACGCGCTTGAGGCTGTCGTTGATGCCGATGTCCACGCCGTAATTCAGCGACGCGAGCGTAATGCACAGTTCATAGGTGTGATGAATCGGCAGAACGGAGACCGTTACATCGTCGCGGGAGAAGTCCACCGCCTCGCACGCCGCGTTGACGGGTGCAATCACATTCCGCTCCGACAGCATCACGCACTTACTGCTTCCCGTCGTGCCCGATGTAAAGAGCATTTCCGCCATGCGATCGAGGTTCGTAACCTCCGGGTAGCGATACCCCGCGTCAACCCCCGCCTCTCCCAGCGCCATCAGTTCGTCAAGCGGCAGATACCGCGGATTCCCGTCGCACATTCCCCGTTCGGGCGCCATGGGGATCAGTCGCGTCAGGGTCGGGTGCCCCTCGGCAAGCTCTGCGAATTTGTCATTGAAGGTTGCGGAATAAACAATCGCGTCAATCTCCGCAAAGGTCAGAAAGTTGGAAATCTCGGAAGTCTCCAGTTCGCGGTCCATCGGGATCGCCACCCCGCCCGCCGCGATTGCCGCAACATAGGAGGTAATCCATTCGGGCGAAGTCTCGCCGATGATTGCAATGCGCTTTCCGGCAAGTCCCGCCGCCGCATATCCCGCCGCCTGCCGCAGGAACCGCGTTGACAGACTGCGATAGGTCATGGTGTGAAGGTTGCGTTCTTTATCAAAATACCGGAGTGCCGTCTTGTCCCCAAAGGAGCCTATCTTTTGAGCAAAATGACTCATGCTTTCCACGGGTGTATAAAGCCGTTCGGTCTTTTTTCTTCCCATTTTTTATTTCCTTTTCATCGGCAAAACCATTCCGCCGTTTGTTTGATGCGTTTTTATTATATCAGAAATTCTCCCGTTTGTCAAGAGAAAAGTCGGAGAGGGATCGGTGCACCCCATTGGCTCCCGATAAGAGTCCCCGGCTTAAGCCCCGACTTTCAAAGGGGCGCTTCCTCGCTCCGAGGGCTTTCTTTCCCCTCTCCGTCGCGCTCCTCCCACTCCAATTGAAACGGAGCGAAGGGTGGGTGGCAGAGAAAGGCATCCGGCGCGGTTGCAAGCTCGTCCGGCACGGGCAACGCGCTCCGAATCAGGAAGCGGTCCGCACCGCCGTCCCGGTCGAGGACCAGCTCCGCTCCGTCGGGATCCGTCTTTCGAAGCAACAGAAACAGGCAGAGCAGATATGCCGTCAGGCGCACCCGCTCGCAACGGAGGGAAGGAAGCGCGGTGCTTGCCGATAAGCCGTCAAACCGAACATGACAGCCCGCATAGGACGCGATCCGACCGTACAGCTCCGCCGCCGTAATTTCCGGTTCGGGGCGCAGAATTCCGTCAAGCAGTGCCGTCTCGTCCTCCGCGTCCGGCAAAGCCGCATCGCCGAAATTCCCCTCCGCCGCTTTGCGAACCGCCGCACTCAGCGCCATATCCCGCGTTTCCGAAAGGCAGGACATCGCGCAGGCAATCTCTGCCCTGTCGCCGTGCGGCAACAGAAGAACATACAGCCCGGCAGACAGCAGTTCACCCGAAACCAGCACGATCCGCCCGCGCTGGCGCAGTACAACCTGCCGCTCGGCAGTCAGTTTTTCGGACAGAAAGCGGCGGTTGGCGTTGGTCAGGGCAAACACGCTTCCTTCGCGGAACGCGGTTCCGCGCGCCGCAAGAATGCGGAATCTGCCGTCCGCAACGGCAAAATCGCCGTAAAACAGCGGGCAGGAAGCCTCGTGTTTGTTTCGGTATTGCCGGACAAACGACAGGTAATTGTTCAGTTCACTCGGATTCCATTGATTATATCGACTCATAAGTTTTGATTTATAAAACCGTTCCGCTTGCGCGGGACACGGGGATCGGACATCAGAACAGGATGTAACGGACACGGCAAAGCGCAATCTCTTTGGCTGTCCCGTCAAGACGGCAGACCGTAACCGTCATGTCGCGGTTGTAATAGGTCCCGCCCGCGCCGTTGGTATACAGAACCGTCAGCTTATCGCGCAGCAGCAGCGGCTGATGCGACACATAAATTCCTTTGATGTAATCGGGATTCAGCAGGACGGGTGCGCCGCTTTTATCGTAGCAGGCAATGGTTTCGTCCGCGATCAGCCCTTTGCAGAACTCCCGCTCCCCGCTGTAAAAGCGGGTACAGCGCAGGATCCGCTCGGCGGGCAGGCGCTCCGGTTCCTTTGCATACTGCCGCACCTGCGCTTTGATCGTTGCCACCATTTTTGCGGCGGGGACCAGCAGAATTCCCTCGCTTGCCTCAGGCAGGTCCAATTCGCAGTCCGGCTCGGCAAACACCACCATACCGACCACCGTCCGCGCCATCCCGTAAAACTCCTTCATACAGCGAATGTACTGCGCCGTGGTCCCGACGGGGCTTTTGATGACCTTGCGGGTCCCGTTCGCCTTCAGCTGAAAAAAGTCGCCCGTCTGCGCGTCGATGCCGATCTTCCCCTTCCAGTTCTTGACCTCAATGACAACGGGCACGCCACGCTCCATTACCAGAAAGTCCTTTTCCAGATATTTGTCCTTGTGCGGCACGATGACATTGCGGATCACGCAGGGAAAATTTTCCCGCAGAATGCGGTAAATGATATCTTCCCCGCCCGCGCCGAAGCGCTCGATTTCCTCCTGCACGGGCAGGCTTCTTGCGTGCAGACGGTAGCTTGCGCGGCGGTAAAATTCGCTCAGTTTTGCGGTCACTCGTCCCATTTCAGCATTCTCCCAACGACAACAGAATTTCCAGTACCCGCAGGGTCGCGGCTTCCCGCACCCCGCTCCGATCGGCGCTCGCAGGTGCCCGGAACCGCTCGGTTCCGGTCCCCCGCGCGGTGCTCCACCCGATATAGACCGTCCCGACGGGATCGCGTTCGGTCCCGCCGCCGGGTCCCGCATAGCCGGTTGTCGATACGCCGACATCAACGCCGAGCGTTCGCCGCACCCCCGCCGCCATTTCGCCCGCGCAGGCATGGCTGACCTCGGTTTCCCGCGCAATCGTTGCGGGATCAACGCCAAGCAGGCGCTCCTTGACCTCGTTTGTGTAGGTCACGCACGCCCCTGCAAAGACCGCCGAGCTGCCCGCAATGTCGGTCAGTGTTTTGGCAATCAGCCCTCCCGTGCAGGATTCCGCCGTTGCGACGGTCAGTCCGCGCGCCGCAAACACATCGATCACGCGCTTTGCCATTGCTTCAATTGCTTCCGTTTTGTTCATTCCGCTTTCCTCCTCTGCACGGCAGTATACCTATTTATTTTACCACTCCCCGCGCGGCTTGTAAAGGTTTTTCGCGAAAAAACTTGCATTCGGCTTCAAAAAATGCTATAATACGCACAACAGCCCAACATCGGAGGTGGAAAAATGTCGGTTTCGGTTTGTATGCAATGTCCCCGCAGGTGCGGCGCGACGCGCGAGGATGACCGTCATGTCGGATTCTGCGCGGTCCCTTCCTCGTTCCGCGTTGCACGGATTGCTCTGCACCCTTTTGAGGAGCCGTGCCTTTGCGGCGCACACGGCGCGGGGACGGTCTTTTTCTGCGGGTGCAACCTGCGGTGCGTCTACTGCCAGAACCGCGACATCAGCCACGGCTCCGTGCGCGGCGAGGAGCTTGACGCGGAAACGCTTTCGGAGCGGATCCTTGCTCTGCGCGATGCGGGTGCCGCCTGCATCGACCTCGTGACGCCCACGCACTACACGCGCGAGCTGGCGTCTCTGCTCCGCGCCCTCAGACCCCGCCTCGGCATCCCCACGGTCTGGAACAGCGGCGGCTACGAGACAGCGGAATCCCTGCGGCTGCTTGAGGGGTCGGTGGATGTTTATCTGCCCGACTGCAAGTATTTTTCCTCCGCGCTCTCGGAACAGCTTTCGGGCGCGCCGGATTATTTCCCTGTTGCCTGCGCCGCGCTTGCCGAAATGCTCCGACAGGTCGGGGACCCCGTTTTTGATGCGTCGGGAAATCTGACGCGCGGGGTGATGGTGCGCCATCTGGTACTCCCCGGGCATCGCGCGGATTCGATCGCGCTTCTGGAGGCGCTCGCGGCGGAGTTCGGCTCCTCGCGTTTCCTGCTCTCCCTGATGAGCCAGTACACGCCCGATTTCGCCGCCCCCGATTGCGAAAAATCCCTCCACCGCCGACTGACAACCTTTGAATACGAATCGGTTCGCGATGCGGCAAACCGTCTCGGTTTCCGCGGCTACGCGCAGTCCCTCTCCTCCGCCTCCGCCGCCTACACTCCCTCTTGGGGACGCAGGGACGCGAGAGGATGCGCCAAAGGGGCTTCTTGAAAAGAAGCCCCTCTGGACTCCCCAAGAACTTTCAACGCATTGATGGGGAGAGCACGAACATCGTGCCACTGACACTCGGAAATTCGTATTGCAAGTCAGCAACCAACTTAAACTGTTTCTATCCGGTAGCGGAGAGAGCGCAAGCGAACAAATCCCGCTCGACGGGATTTGGCTCGGAGCAGCCGGAATTCGTAGCGCGTAAACGGCTGCAGAAGAAATCCGCACCACATAAACATAGGGGTATAATCCCCTTTGTTAAAGTTCTTGAAGGTTCTTAGGAAACTTCTTTCAAGAAGTTTCCTAAGTAGGGTTCGGGGCAAAGCCCCGAGGTCTATTGACAAACCGCCGAAAACCTGCTATAATAGAGAAGATAACACAGAAAGGAGAGAGCACCGTGAAAACGGCATTTCCCGACCTGATGGGAAACGAAAGTCTGCGCCGCCTTCTCGGTGACGATATCCGAAAGGGCAGACTGTCCCATGCCTATATTTTTGAGGGTCCGCGCGGAAGCGGGAAGCATACGCTCGCACGCCTCACCGCCGCCGCCCTCGCCTGTGAAAAGCGCGGGTCCGACGGCGTTCCGCTCCCCTGCGGAGCCTGCCCCGCCTGCCGCAAAATTCTGGAGGGGAAGTCCCCCGATGTCATCTATGTCAACAAAGGCGACAAGGCAACCTTCGGTGTGGAGCCGATCCGCGCCCTGCACGCCGATGTCCGTATTGCGCCGAACGAGCTGGATACCAAGCTCTATATTCTGGAGGACGCACAGCTTATGACCCCGCAGGCGCAGAATGCCTTTCTCCTGACGCTGGAGGAACCGCCCCCCTATGTGCTGTTTCTTCTCCTCACCGAAAACGCGCTTGCACTGCTGGAAACCGTCAGAAGCCGCGCACCCGTGAGGCGGATGGAACTGCTGACCGAGACGCAGATCACCGACGCGCTGATAAGCCGTGTGCCCGAAGCCGACGCGCTGAAACGGTCGTCACCCGAAGAATTCCGGGAGCTGATCGCCGCAGCCGGCGGCTGTATCGGTCCCGCAATCGAACTGCTGGACCCCAAAAAACGCGCACCCGTGCTCGCGGACCGCGCGATGGTCCGCCGTTTTCTCTCGCTTGCGGAGACGGGCAGAAACGGGACCGACGCAATCGCCCTGCTCGGCAGTCTCGGGCAGAAGCGCGATGAGCTGACAACCCGCATGAACCTCTGCCTTGTCGCCCTGCGCGACCTGTTGCTTCTGAAAAAGACCGAAGCGGCGCCGCTCTGCTTTTTTGCGGACCGCGAGGAGGCGCTCGCGCTCTCCTGCCGCTTTCCCACGCAAGGACTGCTCCGCCTGTGCGGCGCGGTCGACACCGCAATCGACCGTTTGCGCGCAAACGGAAATGTCCGTCTGACCCTGACTCTGCTTGGAACCGAGTCGGGACTTCTGTCGGTCTGACCGACGGAAACCGTATGAAAGGAATGTTTATGGATACCGAAAAAAACGAATCGCGCCTCGAATCCCATGCGGACGGGGAACGCAGAAAGCGCCGCCGCAAAGGCGGCAAAAAGCCGCAGACGGAGGGCGCGCAGTCCCGCCCCGAAGGAACCCGCAAGCCGCGGGATAACGGTCACGGACGCAACAACGGCCGCGACGGCAACCGCTACGGCGCAAGATGGGGCTTGGAGGATGTGTACGGCAAGCCCACCGAAGAGGACAGCCTCTCTCTGGAGGAACTGCGCGCAAGAATCGTCCTCAAAGCGGCGGACGGCACCGCCCCGACCGTGCACGAACCGTCTCATGCCCCCGTCCCGGACGAAGCGGAAACGGTTCCCGCCTCGGCAACCCCGAAGGACGAAACCGCGCCCGGCTCCGATCTTTTCCCGATGCCCGAGGACCCCGCCGAGGCGGACGCATCCGTCCCGCGCGTTGAGGTCGTTGGCATCCGCTTCCGCACCTCGGGAAAGGTTTACTATTTCGATCCCAAGGGAAACCGCGTTTCCGCAGGCGACTGCGCCATTGTCGAAACCGTGCGGGGTCCCGAGTTCGGCGAAGTCAGCTTCGGCAACCGCATGATCCGTAGGTCCGACGCCGCAACGCCCCTGCGCCCGATGCTCCGCGTGGCAACCCAAGAGGACATCGCCCGCAATGCGGAAAACCGCGCCAAGGAGCAGGAAGCCCTGCGGTACTGCCAGGAACGCGTGATTGCGCGGGGACTGGAAATGAAACTGATTGACGCGCAGTACGCCTTTGACAACTCCAAACTGCTGATCTACTTCAGTTCCGAGGGCAGAGTTGACTTCCGCGATCTGGTCAAGGACCTTGCGGCGGCATTCCGCACCCGGATCGAACTGCGACAGATCGGCATCCGCGACGAGGCAAAAATGCTCGGCGGACTGGGCGCCTGCGGCAGACCGCTCTGCTGTTCGACCTTCCTGAACGATTTCGGGCAAGTCTCCATCAAAATGGCAAAAGAGCAGAATCTCTCGCTCAGTTCGCTCAAAATTTCGGGCATCTGCGGCAGACTCATGTGCTGTCTGCGCTATGAAGCGGATACTTACGCCGCCGAAGCAAAGCTGACGCCGCCCGTGCGCTCCACCGTGAAAACCGCAGACGGCATCGGAACCGTGGTTTCGTCGGTCCCGCTGGCGGGAACCGTGAAGGTGGCGCTGAATGACGCGCCCGACGCGGAACCGAAAACCTACAGCCGCGACGAGGTGGTCCTGCTCGCCAAGCGCGAAAAAGCACCCGCCCAGAATGCGGAATCCGCTCAACAGCCCGGAAAGAAAGCGCAAAAGGATAAAAAGCCCCGATAATTCGCTGTTTTCATCCGAAAACACGAAAAAATTTTGCAAAACCGGTTGCAAAATCAAAAAAATATGATACAATATAAGTGGTGACACGCGGCTTTGCCGATGCGTTGCCATGGGAATATGAAACAGGAGGTTATGGACATGGCTTACAAAATTTCCGACGACTGCGTTTCCTGCGGTGCCTGTGCCGAGGCTTGCCCGGTTGAAGCAATCGCAGAAGGCGACGGAAAGTACGAAATCGATGCGGACAAGTGCATCAGCTGCGGAAGCTGCGCTGACGCCTGCCCCGTGGGCGCTCCCCGGGAGGCGTGAGTACATCAGCCGTCGCATCGGGGGCGGGATTGCCCGCCCCTTATTCCGAAAAATTCCATCCGACGGAGGATTTTCCCGATGTCGGATACTGATACAATCCGATTGCAATCGGACGAACAGCTTGATATGGTCAACGAACGCCTTTGCCTCATCCGCAAAAAGAACGGTCTGACCTTCGGAACCGACGCCTTCCTGCTTGCCGCTTTTGTGCGGTCACAGCCAAGCGAACGGGCGGTCGATCTCGGCTCGGGAACAGGCATCCTTTCGCTTCTGCTTTGCGCAAAAAACAAGGCGGAATCGGTCACGGCGGTGGAGGTACAGCCCGCGTTTGCCGAATTGACCGAGCGCAATGCGGCGCTCAACGGCATGAAGGACCGCATCACGGTCTGCGCCCGGGATGTCCGCTCGCTCCGCGTATGCGACACGGGCGGCGAAGTCGGGCTGGTGATCTCAAACCCACCCTACCTGCGCAAAGGCTCCGGAAGGTCCAACCGGGCAACCGAAAAAGAGATTGCCCGTCATGAAGTCGCGGGCGACATCGCGGATTTCTGCGCCGCCGCGGGACGGATTCTGCGGACGGGCGGCAGATTCTGCGTGGTCTGGAAACCCGAACGCCTGCGCGAACTGTTTTCCGCCATGGCGGAAAACCGTCTGGAACCGAAACGCATGACAACGGTCCACGCCGACGCGGCACACGAACCGTGCGCGGTGTTGGTGGAAGCGATCAAGGACGGTGCGCCCGATCTGCGCATGACACCGCCGCTGTTCCTCTATGAGCCGACCCCGTGCTCCCCGCGTAGGCTGACCGCCGAAGCGCGGGAAATTTACGACCGCTGTGAATGGTTTGATTCGGATCGGCATAAAACTGATAAGGACAAAACAGGTCCTCAGAATAAAGCAAAGGAGAAGAAGCTATGAAAAAAAGCGAAAACAAAGGAAAGATTCTCGGCGCGGTTGCGATTGCCGCGGGAGCCGCTCTCATCGGCAGAATCATTTATGATTTCAAAAAGATCAGAGAGCTGACCAAAGAGGAAGCGCTTGCGGGCGATACCGAGGAGGTCAAGGAAACGACCGCCGAGGAAAACGAGGCTCCTGTCGCGGAGGAACCCGTTGCGGAAGCAACCGAGGCACCCGCCGAACCGACCGAGGACGCGAAAGCGGAATGAACTTCCCGCGAAAAAGACCGTGCGTGTTCCGCACGGTCTTTTTCGTGAAGGATTTGGATGCCGCACAAGTTCCTGACAAGTTCCTGTCGACTGCTTATATTACACCTCACGCGAGTGCCGAGATCCCGCCTGCCGGCGCCCCTTCGGGGTTCGACTGAACGCCGCAGGCGTTTGCTCAGAGATGACACGGTGGGTGGGTTGTTATGTGGTTTATACATTTTGGTGGATGAACGCTCTTCCTTGCGTGGGTGCCGAGATCCCGCCTGCGGGCGCCCCTCCGGGGTTCGACTACGCGGCATTGTAAGATTTCTGCATTCGCCGTTTCATAGCGATGCCGCTCCGCTCAGGATGACAAAGAGGGCTGTTTGTTATGTGGGGTGTATAATTTTAGTCAGTTAAAGTAACATTGCAACGAACAGGTTTCATACCACAAAACGCCACACCCACGGTGTCATCCTGAGCGGAGCGGCATGATGGATGGAAAGGCGAGCAATACAGCCCTGCCCGCCGCGAAGTCGAACCCCGAAGGGGCGCCCGCAGGCGGGATCTCGGCACTATGTAAAAATCTATAATATCAGTCAACAAGTAACATTAACCCGAAACGGAACGCCCCGCGTGCCGCTCCGCCCCATTCAATGACTAACTTCTCTACCACTTCTATCCGGTAGCGGAGAGAAGCGACAGCTGTGCCAATCCCGCTTGACGGGATTGACCTCGTAGCAGCCGGAATGCGTAGCGCGTAAACGGCTACAAAAAATCAGTACAACAAAAAAGAAAGGGGTAAAAATCCCCTCAATTAAAGTTTTGAAAGTCCTTAGAAAACTTTTTCAAAAGTTTTCTAAGTGGGTTTGGGCAAAGCCCAAGGTCTTACTTTAGAAAGGAACAAACATGAAAATCTTAGCATTCGTACTTGCGGCAATCGTCCCCTACCTTATCGCGGGAGTGAATCCCGCCATCCTGCTGTCGAAAATGATCTATCGGCAGGACATCCGCACACAGGGAAGCAAGAATCCCGGGTTTACCAACTTCAAGCGCGTATACGGGTGGAAATTCGCGTGGCTCGTCTTTCTGCTCGACCTCTGCAAAGGCATCCTCGCCTGCGTGTTTGCGGGATACCTCTTCCGCTATGCGTTGAGCAACTTCCAACTCGGAGCCGCCTACGGCGCACTGTTTGCCATGCTTGGGCATGCCTACCCCGTCTGGTACCGTTTCAAGGGCGGTAAGACCGTTATGGTGTGGCTCGCGTCCATCTGGTTTGTGGACTGGCGCGCGGGACTGATTGCCGTCGGCGCATTCCTGCTTCTGCTGTTCACCGTCAAGCTGATGTCGCTCGCATCCATCAGCGCAGGCATCACCTTCATTCTCGCGCTCGGGTTTCTCGGGACCTCCCATGCCGCAGTTCTGCCCCTGTGCGCCGTGTCGGTCCTTCTGCTGATCTGGCGGCATAAGGCGAACATCGAACGCCTCCTCTCGGGAACCGAATCGAAATTCAACCTGTTCGGTCACAGCGAAAAAAAGGCTTCCGGAACGGAGACTGTCAAAAAATGAAACACTACCGCATCCTTTACAATCCACTGGCGGGAGGCGGCAGCGGAACAGAACGCGCCATGCGCCTGCCGGATGTGTTGCAGGATTGCGAAATGCGCTTCTACGACATCACCGAAATCGACAGCTACTCCTCCTTTTTTGCGAAAATTGCGCCGCAGGACGCGGTCCTGATTGCGGGCGGTGACGGAACGCTTGCGCACTTCATCAACGGAATCGGCGCCGTGCCGCTCCGCCATGACATCTATTACTATCCGACCGGGCATCACAACGATTTCTGGCACGACATCGGTCGGCAGTACGGGGACCCACCCGTGCGTATCAATCGCTATCTGCACAATCTGCCGACCGTCCAGACCGAACGCGGCTCCCTGCGGGTTCTCAACGGGGTCAGCAATTTTGTCGGAAGCTCCGTCTCCGGGATCCCGCGCCTGCCCCACCGACCGACCAATGTCACCGTCACGGTGGACGGCGTCCCGCATTCCTACAGCAAAGTCTGGCTCGTTCCCGTAACGCACGGAAAATTCTGCGGCGGCATCATGCCGACCCCGAAGCAAAACCGTCTTTGCGCAGGCAGCAGAATCTCGGTCATGATTCTGCATGACGCGGGCAGGTGGCGGGCGGAACGGGTCCTCCGCGCGCTTGCCGACGGACGGGCTGAAAAGTATCGGAACAATGTCACGGTTCTCTGCGGTAATCGGATCGAGGTCTGCTATACCGAGCCGGTCCCGCTTCAGACAGACGGCGAAGCACAGCCCGCAACCCGCTTCTGCCGTATGGCGGCAGGAATGCCGTAACACGATAACGCAAAAACGCCTTGCCTGTAATCAAACACAGGCAAGGCGTTTTTATTATCTCTCCAGAATAAATTCCATCACGAATGCGGCGCTCCATGAGAAGGAATTATTGAACCGTCCGCGACGCGCAATCGAATCGTAATTTTCCGAAATGCCGCGAGACAGTCCGTCATAGACCATCGACAGGATAAATTCCCGTATCTCCTCCGCGACCTTTGTAAAACCGTAATCGTACAGTCCTTTATAAGCGAAAAACGCCACATTCAGCCATGTCTGCCCGCGCCAATAGTCGGTGGAGTACGCGGGGCAATCGTAGGTCACGGTCGGCATACCCGGGTAGAATTTCTTCGGGTCGGCGGCAAGGCGCGCCATTGCTTCCGCGCACTCGCGCGAAGCAGTCCCGATGAAAAGCGGCATAAACGAGGCGGGCGACAGAACCGTGACGAATTTGCCGTTTTTGCGGTTGCGGTCGGCATAAGCCCCCTGCGCGGGATCAAACAGTTCCGCTTCGATCCGTTCGGCGAGCGCCGCCGCTTTGTCGAGCCAAACGACCTTTTCCTCTCCCAGTATCTCCGCCGCTTCCGCCATGGCGCGGTAGAACATCACCATGTAACAGTTGAGGTCAACCGCCCAAAGGTCGGTAATCGGAAACTCATCCCAACGCGGGGAGTTGTCCCAACCCGATTCCCAACGCGGGTGGAGGTAGTTCTCCGCCTCGGGATGCTGTTGGGCGGAATAGAAGAACAGCCCGCGATCCCGGCGGTTCACCTCCCAGAACGCCGCATTCCGCACATAGCGGTCATAGCACCGCCGCAGGAAGTGACGGTCGCCGTCGCGGCGATAGACAATCATCGTCGCCCACGGAAGCACAGGCGGCTTGCCGTAGTTGTCGCATACCCTGCCGTCAACATGGATCACATCGGGGAACATCCCCGTGGGAAGCTGAAAGTTGACGAACGCGTCGATGCAGCTTTTTGCAAGCGCCGTGTCATAGCGCGAGACCGCCATGGCATGGAACGCGGAATCCCAGTTCCAGATGCCCGCACAAGGACCGGACCACGGCGAAATGACGGGGACATCGCCCCACGGCGCGCTTTTCTCGCGGATGGTATTCCGTTTCAGAACCTCATAGGCGGCGTCCAACAGGCAGGCGTCCCGCTCGCTGACGGTCTTGCGCAAAGGCGCCAACCATTCCTCTTTTGTCAAAAGCATTTTGTTCTCCTCTCGGGTTATTGTAATTCGCCCTCATCCGTCGCCTACGGCGACACCTTCCCCCTCGAAGGGGAAGGCTTATATCAGTCCTGCAAAATTTCAAAAAGTGCTTTCGGCATTCAGATATCTATATTTCACGGTAAAAGCCTCGTACAGCTGCCCTCCTCCCTTTCAGGAAAAAGGCTTATAGCAGTCCTGCAAAGTTTCAAAAAGTGCTTTCGGCATTCAGATATCTATATTTCACGGTAAAAGCGAAAAAGCCTCGTACAGTAGCCTTCCCCTTCGAGGGGGAAGGTGTCGCCACAGGCGACGGATGAGGGAGGACAGCATTCAGGTTGTAAAATCGGCAACCGGAAAGCCGTTCCGTTATCGCCTACAGGATAGCACTCCGCGGCGGAAAAGTCAATGGTTAGAAATGCTGTTTGCTGTAGTTTTCTGCTCGGGCGGAATTCAAGGCAATACCGCACGACCCGTGATTGTGCCATTAAAAAGCGCGGTATTGCTTCAAAAACGGACGGAGTGCCGAAGCGCTCCGTCCGTTTCCGCTTTTACCACTTGATGTTTTTAATATAATCCAGTGTGTCAACCTCCGCGTCATTCGCGGAATTCAGAGTGGAGAGCGTGAGGATGTCCTCCTCCGCCAGTCCAACCATCCAAAAAGCAGGGGTCTGATATCCGTTTTTCATCGTTTTCTCCTCCCTTTCTCAATCCGCGACAACCGAACCGCTCGCATCGAATGTGATGACGCCCGTGTTTCCGTAAACCGCGCCGTCCGCACCGTTCGCGTAAGCGGCAACGGTGAAAGTCATATTTCCGTTGGCGGCGGGGATATTGTCCAGAACAACCACGATGAAGTAATGTCCGTCAGGTGCGGTCACACTGTCGCTCCCCGCCGAAATGCTCTTGTAGCATACCGTGACTGCCTGTTCGGTCAGTTTGGAAGTCATCTTCACGCCGTCGGAGGTGATGTAGCTGACCAGCAGATCGAAGCCTGCGCCCGCCCACTGATTGCCGTTGATCTCGGCAACAAAGCGAACCGCATAGTTGCCGTCGGCTACTGCCTTGCTGGTCTGCGCGTAAACATTGACCACCTGCGCAGTGTCGGTCGCGGCTGCAATCTTGGCAAGGAGCGCGGTTTTCATGTCGGCGGACAAATCATCCAGCATCGGAATCAGCACATTCCTGACGCTGATCTTCTGCAGGGTCAGGAATGCGGACTGCTTTGCGCCTGCGGCAGTCAGCAACTTCTCCAACGCCCACAGCTCGCGCTCGTTGGTCACGGTCTTGGCGCGACCCGTGTCGGAAGGATTGAACCACGAGAAGTCCGCGCCGCTCATCGCAACCGACAGATGCTTGTTTCCGTCGTTCAGGTAGTTCTTTGCGATTGCGAGAATCGGGTAAAGAGTTCTCCCCTCTTTGACCCAGATTGCATTGCCGTCCGTATCCTTACGGGCAAGCAGAGCGGAAAGGTCGGTGTCGGCGGCGATTTGGGTCGACACACTGTTGTTCGCCCAGCTGTCAACCATCCTGACGGAAGTATAGACATTGTTCACGGTCGGAGCGGAACCTGTGCCGCCCAATCTGGAAGCATTCAGGTTGCCGCTCTTGTCCATGCCGAGCGCGATTCCGCTGACCACGCAATTATCAAAGGTCGTATTACTCATACTTCTGCCGAGGATTCCTGCCGTGCGGCGATAGGTTGCCGCGCCGACGATGATCCCGTCAAACTGGCAGTCGGTATAAGTCTTGGTCTGATCACAACTTGTTCCGACGATGCCGCCGACACTCGTCGACTTGCCGTCGCTCGCATCAGAAACAATCATTGTGGCAGCGACATAGCAATTTGACACATTTGCAGGCGCCTTGGGAGCGTCGTCGCCCGATAAACCCGAGTACAGGGTTCCCGCAATGCCTCCAAAGCCTGTTTCCCAATCCTGTGCGGTATAAACCGCACCGAATTCCATCTTTTCCGAAATCACCACGCAGTCGGTGATGACGGAAGCGGACTGTTCCATCTTGCCGCCGTCTACATATGCAACGATTCCGCCGACCGTATCCGCGTTCTGCGCGGAAATCGTTCCCGTAAAGACGCACTTGGTTATAACGGTCGGCAAGTTGGCAGTACTGCACCCATTGATGATACCAACAATACCGCCGACATCATCGTACTTGCTGCCATCTCCCTCACTCAGGGCAATCTCCGTATCAGCAAACAGATTGCGATAGCCTCCCTGCCGTTTGCCATACATCACGCCACTGCCGACATTGCCATCCTGCCAACCGACAAAGCTGCCCACAGTGAATTTCTTTGCGCTGATTTTGGCATTTACAAGTCTCAGGTTTTCAATCCAGTCACCGCCGAATTTGCCGACCAATCCGACAGCACCCGAGGTAGACTGAATCGTCATACCCGTAATGGTTGCAACACCGCCGTCCACACCGTTCAGCTTTCCGATAAGACTGCCGCGGAATTTCGAGTTTTGGCTGATCGGAATCCAATAGTGTGCGCTAAGGTCCAAATCCGCATCGATGTAGAAGGTGTCGCCTTTGAACAAGTCGCCGGACGCCTTGTTTGACAGATAAGCAAGTCCTGCCAATTGCGCCTCCGTGGTAATGTGATAGGTCTGATTGGTCCACGCCATGATGTGATAATACTTGCCGTTCAACTCAAAAGTTTCACCGGGTTTTGCTTCAGACAAGGTTTTGCACCAAGAGATGTCATAGTTCCCCTCATCAGTCCAGTTCCCCGTAGGTGTCGCGGTCGCGGGTTCTGCCGAGGTTGCGACGAATGCGGCGGGAATCATCGCCGCGAGCATCGCGAGAATCAGCAGAACGGAAATCAGTTTCTTCATGGTTGTATCCTCCCTTTTTTAATTGATACCGGTAGAATTTGGGGTCGCTTACCTGACCTGTATCACCCGCGCCGTTGTCATGCTTGTAATGTACTGCGGCAGGGTTTCGGTCAGCATGGTTTCCGCGTCGCAATGGAGATGTCCCGTGAACACCGCGCGGATCAGCGGGCAGGACCTGATGTAGTCAACCGTCTCCAATGTCACCGCGTCGGGAGTCTGTTGCTCCATGCGATCGGGCGGGTAGCGGCGGGTCAGTTCCTCCGGAACGCCCACCAGAAACGAGCAGGTCGGGTTGCCGTGCGTCAGCACCTCGTGAAGTTCGGGCGTGTAGATTGGGTTGTGCAAAAACAGCAGAATCGGCATGCCGTCCGCCGCTTCCTGTTTCAGTCTCTCCAACTGCCACCCCTCAAAGCGGTAGTAGCCGTCGTCCATGCCGATCAGCTTCACCCCGCTCATCTCGCGGGCGTAAAAGCGGATGTCGTTCGGAAAATACGACTGCACCGTTGCAAGGCTTCGGTTGCGGTATTCCGCATTCTCCTTTTCGCCGTCCCCGATGTAGATTGCGAATTCGTGATTGCCCGCCGTGACCAGCGCCACATCGTTTTCGTCAAAGAACCGCTTTGCACGGTCCAGATTTGCCTGCGACACAAAGTCGATCAGATCGCCCGTGTGGACGAGCAGCTCGCCGTTGTCCTTCGCATACTGAAACAGCGCGTCGCACCAGCGGCGGCAGCAGTTGTCGCCGTGCTTGGAATCATAGGCCTCGCGGCGCATGGCCATCAGCTTGCGCTGCATATCGCTGTCCTGATCGTCGGAATAGATGAGGTGCGAATCGGTGACGTGCAGCAGCTTGAACGGCTCCGGCACGCCGATGACCAGCTTCGTTTTGGTGATTTTAATTTCAGTCGCCTTGTAAATCATGCTTTTTCTCCTCCTGAACAGTCCAGAATGTCTTGAGCGCCGCCGCCATGTCCGCTTCCCCGCGCACATCGCGCACGGCCCAGTGCGGCGGCAGCAGCGCGCGGTGATCGCGATCCGCCCAACGCGCGTCGATCAGCAGCACGGCCCCGCGGTCGCTTTCCGAGCGAATGACGCGCCCCGCCGCCTGATACACCCGCGCCAGCCCCGGATACTGATAGGCGTAGGCATAGCCGCTGTGATAGCGCGCCTCATAGATCTCCCGCAGCGCGTCCAGCGGCGGCGAAAGCTGCGGCACGCCCGTGCCCACGATGGCCGCGCCGCTCAGCCGGTTGTCCGGCAGGTCGATTCCCTCCGAGAACACGCCGCCCATGACGACGAACAGCGCCGTCGTTTCGTCCGGCTCGCGCTCCGCCGCATCAAGAAACGCGCGCCGCGCCGCCTCGTCCATGCCGGGCGACTGAACCAGCAGCCGCGCTATTCCCGCCATGCGCCCGGCCACCTGCCGCATGAACGCGTAGGACGGAAAGCACACCAGGAAGCTACCGCGCTTTGCCGAGATGAACGCCTCGAGCGACCGGCACAGCGCGTCCATCGAGCCTTCGCGCTCGCGGTATCTCAGCGGCAGCGCATAGCGCAGCACCATGAGGTTCTCGCGCGGGAAGGGCGAGGGCAGATCGAGCAGCGCGCCCGTTTCCCCGCTCAGCCCGAGCAGATCGCGATAGAACGGCAGCGGCGTGAGCGTGGCCGAGAACAGCGCCGCGCCGTGAACGCGCCGGAGCGTCTCCGCGATATGCTCTGACGGATCGGCGCACCAGAGCGTCGCGTCGCACCCGTCCCGCCCGTGCGGCTCGATCAGCGTGCGATAGTTTTCGCCGTAATCGTCAGCCGCGCGCAGGAAATCGAGCGCTTCAAACAGCCGCTCGGTCAGCTCTCCGCTCCAATCATG
>CAKSUH010000005.1 GCA_934500855.1 uncultured Eubacteriales bacterium | reverse complement strand
GTATCATGTACTATCTCAAACTCCACCACCTTGTGGACGATAAGATTCACGCGCGTTCCAACGGTCCGTACTCTCTGGTTACGCAGCAGCCTCTGGGCGGTAAGGCGCAGTTCGGCGGACAGCGTTTCGGAGAGATGGAGGTCTGGGCGCTCGAGGCTTACGGCGCGGCTTACACGCTGCAGGAGCTTCTGACGGTGAAGTCCGACGATATCAACGGACGCCGCCGCGCTTACGAAGCGATCATCAAGGGGCAGAACATTCCGACGCCGGGTATTCCCGAGTCCTTCAAGGTTCTGGTCAAGGAGTTGCAGTCGCTGGCGCTGGATGTGCGCGTACAGGATAAGAACGGCAACGAGATCGATCTGTCCGAGCTTTGCGTGGAGGATGATCCGTATCCGATCAGCCATGTGGACGCGTCGGCAATCGCCGAGGCGCTGAGCAAGTCGGGCGACGAGGATGAGCTGGAGGAATCCAACCAGATCCTTGACGAGGACGGCAACCCGATTGAGGATGCCAAGGCCGACGGGGACGACGATCTGTTCGGAAAAGAAGAGGACGACGCCTACGGAACCGAGTTTTTCGATGACGGTGACGGCGACGGATCCGATGAGTAATTGTGTTGCAGAGGGAGAATAACGGTGGAGAATAAGGAATTTTATTCGATCAAAATCGGTTTGGCTTCTCCGGAAATGATCCGCGAGTGGTCCTATGGGGAAGTGACCAAGCCCGAGACCATCAACTACCGGACGCTCAAGGCCGAAGTCGGCGGTCTGTTCTGCGAGCGGATCTTCGGGCCGACCAAGGACGGCGCGTGTATGTGCGGAAAATACAAGAATTCGCACAGCAAAGAGGTCATCAAGTGCGAAAAGTGCGGCGTGGATGTGACCACGAAGAAGGTCCGCCGCGAGCGCATGGGGCATATTGAACTGGCTTGCCCCGTTTCCCACATCTGGTATTTCAAGGCGGTCCCGTCGCGGATGGCGTTGGTACTGGATATGTCCCCGAAGGCGCTGGAGCAGGTGCTGTATTTTGCGGAGAATGTGGTGCTGGATCCCGGCACCACGCCGCTGGAGCGCGGCATGGTCCTGAACGAAAAGACCCTGCGCGAGAACCGTGAGCTGTACGGAGACGAAGCCTTCCGCGTCGGAATGGGTGCGGAGGCGATCAAGGAGCTGTTGCAGGGCATCAATGTGGAAGAGACCTGTGCAACGCTCAAGGAAGAACTGAAGAATGCGTCGGGTCAGAAAAAGACCCGCGTCATCAAGCGGCTGGAGGTTATGGAAGCCTTCCGCAAGTCGGGCAACCACCTCGACTGGATGGTGCTGGATGTGATTCCGGTCACGCCTCCCGACATCCGCCCGATGACCCAGCTGGACGGCGGACGGTTTGCGTCCTCCGACCTCAACGAGCTGTACCGCCGCGTGATCGCGCGGAACAACCGTCTGAAGAAGCTGATGGAGATCCGCACGCCCGAAATCGTGGTGCGGAACGAGAAAAGAATGCTGCAGGAAGCCGTTGACGCGCTGATCGACAACGGCAAGAGAGGAAAGCCGGTTACGGGCGCTTCGAACCGTCCGCTCAAGTCGCTTTCCGAGATGCTGCGCGGTAAGCAGGGACGCTTCCGTCAGAACCTGCTCGGCAAGCGCGTGGACTATTCGGGACGTTCGGTTATCGTGGTCGGTCCGAACCTGAAGATCTACCAGTGCGGTCTGCCGAAGGAAATGGCGATCGAGCTGTTCAAGCCGTTTGTGATCAAGCGTCTTGTCGAAATGGGCAAGGCGACCAATGTCAAGGACGCGCAGAAGAAGATCGACCGCGCTTACGATGCGGCAAACGCCTGCGTGTGGGACGCGCTGGAGAATGTTATCAAGGAGCACCCCGTGCTTCTGAACCGTGCGCCGACCCTGCACCGTCTGTCGATTCAGGCGTTCGAGCCGATTCTGGTGGAAGGAAGAGCCATCAAACTGCACCCGCTGGTCTGCCCCGCGTTCAACGCGGACTTTGACGGCGACCAGATGCCGGTCCATGTGCCGCTGTCCGCAGAGGCACAGGCGGAGGCGCGGTTCCTCATGCTGTCCGCAAACAACCTGCTCAAGCCCATGGACGGTAAAGCCGTTACGGTTCCGTCGCAGGATATGATTCTCGGCGCTTACTATCTGACCATGGACAAGGCGGGCGAAGCGGGAGAAGGCGGTATTTACCGCGACTTCAACGAGGCGATGTGCGCATACCAGAACGGCGTTCTGCACGCGCCGATCCGCATCCGCGTGACCAAGGAATACGAGGGAACGAAGAAATCGGCGGTCATTTCCGCAACGCTCGGACGGCTGATTTACAACCAGGCGATTCCGCAGAACCTCGGCTTTGTGGATCGCTCCAAGCCCGAAAACGAGTTCCGTCTGGAAGTCGATTTCATTGTCAAAAAGAAGCAGCTCGGTCAGATCATCGACCGCTGCATCCGATACAACGGTCCCGCGGTCTGCGCGGATATGCTGGACGCCATCAAGGCGATGGGCTACAAGTATTCGACCCGTGCGTCCTTCTCGATCTCGGTTTACGACATGACCATTCCGAAGGAAAAGTCGGAGATCATTGCGGCGGCGCAGAAGCAGGTCGATGTTCTGAACGAGTACTACCGCTTGGGCGAATACTCGGGCGAAGAGCGCTACAATGCGGTCATTCACCTGTGGGAGAACACCACGGCGCAGGTTACGGCAAAGCTGCAGGAGAGCTTCAGCCGTTACAACCCGATCAACATCATGTCCGATTCCGGCGCGCGCGGCTCCGTGGAGCAGATGCGTCAGCTGGCGGGTATGCGCGGACTGATGTTTGCAACGAACGGTCGTACCATCGAAATCCCGATCAAGTCGAACTTCCGCGAGGGTCTGAACATTCTGGAGTATTTCATGGGCGCGAAGGGTTCGCGTAAATCGCTGTCCGATACCGCTCTGCGTACCGCAGACTCCGGTTACCTGACGCGTCGTCTGGTTGATGTTTCGCAGGATGTGATCGTCCGCGAGGTCAAGTGCGACACGCAGGACGGCGAGCTGATTACGGCGGTCACCGAGACCGACGGAAGCGTGCTGGAGCCGCTTGCGGACCGGATCACGGGCAGATTCACGATGGGTCCCGTTATCAACCCGACAACGGGCGAGGTGATGATCGACGACGATGTGATGATTACCGACGACATGGCGAAACAGATCGACGACGCAGGCATCACGGCGGTCAACATCCGCACGGTCATTCACTGCCACGCGCGTTACGGCATCTGTGCGCACTGCTACGGTGCGGACCTTGCAAACGGCAAGCTGGTTAATGTCGGCGAGGCGGTCGGTATCATCGCGGCGCAGTCCATCGGCGAGCCGGGTACGCAGCTGACAATGAGAACCTTCCACTCCGGCGGTGTTGCCGGTTCGGATATCACGCAGGGTCTGCCTCGTGTTGAGGAACTGTTTGAGGCGCGTCAGCCGAAGAAGCCCGCGATCATCTGCGAGGTCAACGGTACCGCGCGCATTACAACGGGCGAAAACTCGATCCACATGGTTACGGTTACGCCCGACGCGGATCAGCCCGATGGTGTGATTCCCGAGGTGAAGGAGTATCAGATTCCTTACGGCACGAAGCTGGCGATCAAGAACGATCAGCATTTGGAGATCGGTCAGTCGATCACCGAAGGCAACAAGGCTCCCGCCGATATCATGCGGATTCTCGGTCTGGATGCGGTCTACTCGTATCTTATCCGCGAAATTCAGAAGGTTTATCGGTCGCAGTCCTGTAATGTCAACGACAAGCACATTGAGATCATCGCGCGGCAGATGACGCGCAAGATGGTGGTCGAGGACGGCGGCGACACCGGACTTCTGACCGGTTCCCGCGTGGATGCCGGCGAATTCGAGCGTGCAAACGATGCGGTCAAAGCGCGCATTGCAAACGGCGAAGAGGGCTTGCAGCTTGCAACCGGCAATGTGATCCTGCTCGGCATTACGAAGGCGTCTCTCCAGACCGAGTCCTTCATGTCTGCGGCGTCCTTCCAGGAGACGACCAAGGTTCTGACCGAGGCTGCCATCGAGGGCAAGACCGACTATCTGCGCGGTCTGAAAGAAAATGTTATCATCGGTAAGCTGATTCCTGCGGGCACCGGTATGGAGTGCTACAAGGGCGTCGGCGTCCGTAAGTCTGAAGTGGTTTGAGAAGACCTTGGAGGCGCAGGAACCCCTCTTTCGGAGAGGGGTTCCTACCCTCCAAACCTCCCTGACCTCCCGAGAACTTCCCCCAAGAGCACCCGCCTTTGCATTGCGAAAAGTTGTTTTGCTGTGTTTTAGGCGGGTGCGCTTGGGGGAAGTTTTTGTGCTTGGGGAGGTGTGAATTTGTTGCAGAGTGCGGCTATCGCACGGCTTTGGTGAGAGGTTGGCGTGCGGATTCTTTCTTTTGAGGCATCACCGCGCAATTTCGACGGTGCAATTGCGAAGTCGGATTTTTCGTCAGACAATACAAAAATTCGCAGGCTGTAGCCGAGCTACAAACAAGGATTTTTGTGAAGGATCACGGAAAAGGCGCGAGCGAGTGCGCCAATCGCGAATTGCGCGGTAATGCCTTGACAACGCCTGCGGTCCGCACCTTTTTGCGGGTTTCCGTATACCCTGTGGTTAGGGGGGACCGTTTCCCGGCTCCCCGAATACAGAGAAGGAAGTTTGCCTATGAAGCACGCTGTTTTGGCGGCGCTGGTTGCCACGGGCGGGACCTGGCTCCTGACCGCACTCGGTGCCGCAGTCGTTGTTTTCTTCAAGCATCCGAACCGCAGGCTGATGAATCTGATGCTCGGCTTTGCGGCGGGAGTCATGATTGCCGCCGGCTTTTGGTCCCTGCTTCAGCCCGCCATCGAGCAGGCGAAGGCTTATCTTCGCATTCCCGCATGGGCGGTTGCGACCTCGGGCTTTCTTGCGGGCGCGCTCTTCATGTTTGCCTCCGACAAAGCCGTGACCTGCACACAGCGGCGCATCAACGCGCCTTCGGGGGAGGTCGGCGGCAGCACGCCGCTTTCCCGGGTATTCCTGCTGGTCCTTTCCATCACGCTTCACAATGTCCCCGAAGGGCTTGCGGTCGGGGTCGCGTTCGGGGCGCTTGCGGGCGGCTACACCCCCGAAACGCTGATGGGCGCCGTTACCATTGCCGTCGGAATCGGGCTGCAGAATTTCCCCGAGGGGGCGGCTGTCTCGCTCCCGCTCCGCCGCGAGGGCTGTTCCCGTCGGCGCAGTTTTCTCATCGGGCAGGCGTCCGGCATGGTGGAGCCGATTGCCGGGGTAATCGGCGCTCTGCTCGTTGTTTCGGTCCGGAGCATTCTGCCGTTCGCGCTTGCTTTTGCCGCAGGCGCCATGATTCTCGTGGCGGTTCACGAGCTGATTCCGGAAAGCCACAGCGGCGAACCCGCCGATTCCTATTTCCCGACGCTCGGCATCATCGCGGGCTTTGCCGTCATGATGCTTCTGGATGTCGCGCTCTGATACGGAGAAAAAAGAGAGGACCCGCCGGCGGGTCCTCTCTCTGTTCCCTCCCCTATTCCCGCACGGTTCCGTAAAAATCATTGTTAAAATCCTGTGAAAGGACTTGACGAAAAACGAAAAATAGTATACAATATAAAGGAGAACAGATGGGGAAAGGCAGGTGTGCGCATGAACGAAAACGAACACAAAAATCCGGACAAACGGCTGGTTACGGGCGTGGTTGTTTACGCCGTTGTTTTCTTTCTTGTTATCGCGCTTGCCAACCTGAATGCGATCAACACATTCCTTGCAAAGGTACTGGATGTGCTCTCGCCCGTTCTGCTCGGGCTTTGCATCGCGTACCTGATCAATCCCCTGTTCCGCGCCCTGGAGCGGCGCGCGCTTTACCGCGTCCGTCCCGCTTCCCTGCGGCGCGCACTTGCCCTGCTTCTGACCTACGCCGTGGTGCTCGCGCTGATTGCGGGGCTGATCCTCCTGATCATTCCGCAGCTGATCGGAAGCATCAAAACTTTTGCGGGGAACTTCAACGCCCATCTGGATTCGCTGGTGGATCGGCTCAACACCTTCATTGCGTGGCTGAACGGGCATCTGCCCGCGCATAACGGCGCTCCCGCGTTCTCCCCGCTTGACCGCGCCTCCGTTCTGGAAAAGGTCAACGGGCTTTGGAACTCCCTGCTCGAGCTGCTCAAAAACAGCATCCGTTCGGGGAGCATTTCGCACATCTTCTCCATTCTCGGGCAGACCGCATCGGTTGTCACCGACATCATTCTTGCCGTTTTCATTTCGCTCTATGTGCTTGCGACAAAGGAACTGCGTTATGCGCAGATCAAAAAATTCCGCGTTGCCTGGATTCCCGAGCGTACCAACGCCGTGCTCACCCGCATCCTTTCCATCGCAAACCGCTCGTTCGGCGGATTCCTGCGCGGCAAACTGCTGGATTCCTTCATCGTGGGCGTTCTGGTCTACCTGTTCTGCCTCATCGCACGGATCCCGAACGCGCTTCTGGTTTCCGTGATCGTCGGCATTACCGACATCATTCCCGTGGTCGGTCCCTTCATCGGCGTCATCCCGTCGGCAGTCATCATCCTGCTGACCGACCCGATCAAGGTCATTTTCTTCCTGATCGCCATTCTCGTCATCCAACAGCTTGACGGCAATGTCATTGCGCCGAAAATTCTCGGCGACAACACGGGCGTTTCTTCGCTCTGCGTACTGATTGCCATCATCCTGATGGGCTCGCTGTGGGGACTTGCCGGCATGATCGTCGGCGTTCCGCTCTTTGCTACCGTTCTGGAGCTTCTGAAAATCCGCATCGGGAAACGGCTTGCCGAAAAGGGTCTGCCGGACGAAACCGAATCCTACTACGCGCCCGACGCTTACGCAGGCACGCCGGAATCCGCGCACGGCACCCGCCCGCGCAGAAAGAGCCGCGCCGCCGAAGCCGCCGATTCCTCCGGAGTGACCACCGGCGCGGGCAGGCTTTCGCCGACGGAGCGTATGAACCTCGGCACGCTGTCGCTTGCGATGCGGCACGGTCTGTTCCGCAACCAGAGTGACGAGGCGCTGGAGGCTTTTGCCGCGGACGAGGCGCAGTTCCTTGCCAAGATAACCGCCGCAACGCAGGCGGAGGAAAAGTCGGACCCACAAGCCGGGACAACGGCAGAGACAGAGAACGCGGCGGCGTCCGGGACCGAAACGGAAACCGAAACGGAAACCGCGGCTGAAACCGAGGCGGAAGAGGAACCCGCAGCCGTTCCCGATACGGACGGCACTGCCGAAACGGTTGACGCAACCGCTCCCGCCGAGTCGGCTCCCGGCTCGGACCGCCCCGAAGGAGGTGCTGACATATGAACGGAAAATTCTCCTTCCGCCGCCGTGTTCTGATCGGCATTGCGGTTTACGCGACCCTCTTCCTCGTCCTTCTGCTCATCATCAACCGCACCAAACTGGGCGCATGGGCGGACAGCGTACTGCTTCTGTTCCGTCCGATCCTTATGGGACTGGCGCTTGCCTATCTGCTCAATCCGTTCTTCCGTTTTTTCGAGCGGAAGCTCCTCTATCGGTTGCGCCCGATGGGATTGCGGCGCGGCATTGCGCTGTTCCTGACCTATCTTTCGCTGTTTCTCATCCTTGCGCTGCTTGTCATGCTGATTCTGCCGTCGCTTTACGACAGCCTGCTCCGTTTCTTCGGGAATTACGACAACTATGTCACCACCGCGGTGCATCAATTCAACCGCGTTCTGGAAAATATCGATGTCTTTCTGGCGAACATCGGCATCCGTCAGGACTTTATCAAATACCTTGACATCGAAGAAGTCCGCCAGACGCTTTCGCTGGCGTTCCTCAACTACGAAAAGATCATCGAAACCGTCGGCAAGTGGATCGGCGGCGGTGGCGGCTCGTTTGTCGGCGCGCTCTCTTCCATTCTGAGCGTGGCGACGGATATTCTTTTCGCGCTGTTCATCTCGCTCTACCTGCTGATGACCAAGGAGCAACGCTACGCGCAGATCATGCGTCTGCGGCGCTCACTCTTTGACGACCGCACCAACGCCTATATCACGCGTCTCTGCACGGTTGCCGACCGCTCGTTCGGCGGCTTTCTGGAAGGCAAGGTTGTGGATTCGCTCATCATCGGTCTGATGACCTATGTTGCGGTGCTGGTTTTCCGCATCCCCTACCCCGCTCTGGTTGCAACCATTGTCGGCGTAACCAACATCCTTCCCTTCTTCGGTCCCATCATCGGCGCGATTCCGACCTCGGTCATCGTGCTCCTGACCGAGCCGCAGAAGGTACTGACCCTCCTGATTATCATTGTCATCATTCAGCAGATCGACGGCAACATCATCGGTCCCAAAATTCTGGGCAACAACACGGGCGTTTCCTCGCTCTGCGTGCTGATCGCCATCTCCGTCATGGGCTCGATCGGCGGTTTTATGGGAATGCTGCTCGGCGTGCCGCTGTTCGCAACCGTGCTGACGCTGGTTGAGGAACACCTGACCCGCCGCCTGCGCAGTCGCGGTCTTTCCTCCGCAACCGAAAACTATTATCCCGCCGATTCGCTCGTCGACCCTGCCGACGATATGCAGAGCAGGACCGACCGCCTCGTTCGGTGGCTGGAAAAGCGCTATCTTCGCATTCTGAAAAAGGAGCGGAATCACGCTCCCCTCTCCCCGCGCGAACGCGCCCACAAGCGCATTTATCTTGCCGGGCGGAAGCTGCGCCTTCTTCCCGAACTTTCCGACAGCGTTCTCGTTCAGTTCAGCGTGGAGGAATCCGCCCGCGAAATCGCAGAGGACGCGTAGGCGCGGAGGACGCGCCGGGGAAACTTCTTGAAAGAAGTTTCCCCGGACCCCTTCAAGAACTTTCAACGCATTTATTGGGAGAGTGCGAACATCGTGCCTCCGGTGTTGGGTTGGGTATGGCGCAGAAGGTTGATTGTTATATAAGCGATAACCCGCTTAAACGCCCTCATCCGTCGCCTGCGGCGCCAAACTGCTTGCAGTTTTCTTCCCCCTCGAAGGGGAAGGCTATTGTGCGGATTTCTTTCGTTTCTACTTTGAAACATTGACATCTGAATGCCTGAAGTCCAAAATGTAAATATCCAAATTCTAATTATTCGGAGCACTTTTTTTGGAATCAGCAGTGCTTCCGAAAGCCTTCCCCTTTGAGGGGGAAGGTGGCGTCGCAGGCGACGGATGAGGGGATTCAGTCAGTAACAAACCTGAACTCTTTCTATCCGGTAGCGGAGAGAGGCGAGGCGGCAAGCCGCCGCCGAACAAATCCCGCTGGACGGGATTTGGCTCGGAGCAGCCGGAATGCGCAGAGCATAAGCGGCTACAACAGAATCAGGACCACATAAACATAGAGGGTAAAATCCCCTTGGTTAAAGTTCTTGAAATTCTTAAAAACTTCTTTCAAGAAGTTTTTAAGCAGGGCTTGGGACAGAGTCCCAAGGTCTCAGCTCTTAGGTCTTAAGAAAGGAAGTAATACTATGGAAAGCATGAAAAAAGGCGGGATCTCGGTTGAAACCGAGCATATTTTTCCCGTCATTAAGAAGTGGCTCTATTCGGAGAAGGATATTTTCCTGCGGGAGATTGTGTCGAATGCCTGCGACGCAGTGACGAAACTCCGCCGGCTCGCCTCCCTCGGTCAGTATGACGCGGGCGATGAAACCTACCGCATTGATGTGACCCTCGACAAGGAAGCCAAAACCCTGACCGTCTCCGATAACGGCATCGGCATGACCGCCGAAGAGGTTGACCGCTATATCTGCCAGATCGCCCTCTCGGGCGCGCTGGAGTTCGTCCAAAAGTATGAGGGCGATAATCAGAACAACGGCATCATCGGACACTTCGGTCTCGGCTTCTACTCCGCATTCATGGTCAGCGACTCGGTTGAGCTTGTGACCAAATCCTACACGGGCGCACCCGCCGTCAAATGGACCTGCTCGGGAGACGGGCAGTACGAAATGACCGACGGCGAACGCGACAGCCACGGCACCTCGGTTGTCATGCACATCTCCGACGAGGAGCGCGAATACCTCGAAAAGTTCAAAATCGAGGGCATTCTCGACCGCTATTGCGCCTTTATGCCCGTGGAAATCTATTTCACCGTGGAGGGCGAAGAGCCGCCCAAAGCCGAGGACGGCAAAGAGCCGGAAGCGCCGAAGCCCGTCAATGACATCCACCCGCTTTGGCTGAAGAACCCCTCCGAGTGCACCCCCGAGGAGTACAAGGACTTCTACCGCAAGGTCTTTCATGACTACCGCGAGCCGCTTTTCTGGATTCACATCAACGCCGACTACCCGCTCAACTTCCGCGGCATCCTCTATTTCCCCAAGCTGAACAACGAGTACGAGTCCATCGAAGGACAGGTCAAACTCTACTACAATCAGGTGTTCGTTGCCGACAACATCAAGGAAGTCATTCCCGAATACCTGCTCATGCTCAAGGGCGTGCTCGACTGCCCCGAGCTGCCGCTGAATGTCTCGCGCAGCTACCTGCAGAACAACACCTATGTTTCCAAAGTCTCCGCGCACATCGTCAAGAAGGTGGCGGACAAGCTGTGCAGTCTCTGCAACACCGCGCGGGAGGAGTACGAAAAGGTCTGGAGCGACATCCGCACCTTTGTGGAGTACGCCTGCATGCGCGACCGCAAGTTCTGGGATCGCGTAAAGGACGCCCTGCTCCTGAACCTGACCGACGGCAAGACCGTTTCCGTCCCCGAATATCTGGCGGCGGCAAAAGAGAAGCACGAAAACATCATCTACTACCCCACCGACCGCGCGGCGCAGGCGCAGTATATCGGGCTGTTTGAAGCCGAGGGCTTGCAGGTCGCGGTTCTGGACAAACAGCTTGACACGCAGTTCGTCTCCATGATCGAAACCTACGACAGCGATGTGAAGTACCGCCGCATTGACGCCGATGTTGCCGCGTCGCTCAAGGGCGAAGGCGAGAGCGCCGAGGATCCCGCGTTGGTTGATCTCTTCCGCAAAGCCGCCGGTGACGACAAGCTCAAGGTGGAATTTGCCGCCCTGCGCGACGAAAAAGTCCCCGTTCTGCTGACGCTCTCCGAGGAATCCCGCCGCATGGACGACATGATGCGCCTTTACGGCATGGCGGGCGGAATGCCTGCGGACAACACGCTGACGGTCAACACCGCCTCGCCGCTGATCGCAAAGCTGAAGGCGATGGAGAGCGACCGGCAGGCGACCGCCGCCGCGTACCTCTACCGTCTGGCGCTCCTTTCCCAGCGGAAACTGACCGCCGACGAGCTGAACGCGTTCCTTTCCGAAAGCTACGGAATCCTCGGTATGCTCTGACGCATGGAGGACCTGAACGCCTATACGCCCGAGGAGATCATTCTCGCCAATCTCGCGGAGCTTTCCGACCGTTTCGGCGCGCTCCGCGAGCAGTTGAGCGTGCATCTGCGGGAACTTGCCGTTGAACTTTCCGAGGGGATGCGGGACGGCGCCGCGTTTCTCTCCTCGCTTGCCGATCACGGGGCGGACCTTGACCGTCTGCTCCCGCCGCCCGACGCGGACCGCGCCAAGGCTTATCTGGCGCTTGAATTGCGCCGCCTTCTGCCGCGCGACGGCACGCAGTGGCTGGACTGGTATCTGCCAACGGGGGACGAGATTTCCGCCGAGGCGCACAATCGGATCGCCTACCAGCGGAACCGCTTCACCGACGAAGCCTTCTCCCTCTTTTCCTCGCTTCTGCGCGATGCACGCGCCGCGTATCCGCACACCTTCCGTGCGGTCTGCGACGAGGTTGCGGGCGGGACCTGCGAATTCTGCATCCTGCCGCTGGAAAGTTCGGGCGAAGGACGGCTCCGTGCGTTCACTTCGCTGATCGAGCTGTACGGTCTGAAAATCGTTGCCGTTTGCACGGTCCCCATCGGAGACGGACGCGTGACGCATTACGCGCTCCTGCGGAGGTCCCTTCTTCCTCTACGCCCGCGCGAGGGCGCTTCATGGTGGCTGGAGATCCGTTGCGATACGGCGGGACGCGCGCCCGACGGCATTCTCGGCGGCGCGGCGCTGTGCGGCATGAATCCCGATTACGCCGAGTTCTCGCACGGTTCCCTGCGTGCGGTATTCCCGCCTGCCGGGGATCTGCCCGCGTTCCTGCTCTTCCTTTCCCTTTCCTATCCCCATTTTGAAATCACCGGACTGTTCCGGAATCCGAAATAAGGAGTCCCGATTATGCACACATTTACCTACAAAACCAGCGGGGTTTGCTCCCGCGCAATCGACATCACGCTCGACGATGACAACATCATCCGCGAGGTGGTTTACCACGGCGGTTGCTCCGGCAACACGCAGGGCGTTGCGGCTCTGATCGTCGGTATGCCCGCCGAAGAGGCGATCAGGCGGCTCTCCGGCATCAAGTGCGGCTTCAAGCCGACCTCCTGCCCCGACCAACTCGCGCAGGCGCTCCGCGAATATCTGAACGCGCGGTGACATATGCTATGGGAAAGACCTCGGGGCGGAAGACCTTGGGGCTTTGCCCCAAGCCCTACTTAGGAAACTTCTTGAAAGAAGTTTCCTAAGAACCTTCAAGAACTTTAACCAAGGGGGATTTTACCCCTATGTTTTGGTGGTGCGGATTCTATATGTAGCCGTTTACGCGCTACGCATTCCGGCTGCTACGAGCCTAAGGCCTTGGGACTCTGTCCCAACCCCTGCAAGGAGCTTCTTGAAAGAAGCCCCTTGATCGCAAGAACTTTAATGAAGGGGATTTTTACCCCTATGTTTTGGTGGTGCGGATTCTGTTATAGCCGTACACGCGCTACGCATTCCGGCTGCTCCGAGCCAAATCCCGTCAAGCGGGATTTGTTCGCTTGCGCTCTCTCCGCTACCGGATAGAAATGGTTCAGGTTAGTTGCTGACCGGTTAATCTATAACATTTTATAGGGGATGGAAATTGATTTGCAAAATGCTTTCTTTTGAAGTGGAAAAGTGCGAATAATCGATATACGCACGCAAAGAACGGGTAAAAAGCGCTTGTTTTCCCGTTTTCCCGCATAACGCGCAGTTTCATCGGAAAACCGCAAATAATCAACATACGCACGCAAAGAAAGCCGCTTTCCCGGCGTTTTCTGTCATCCGGCAACAAAGCGACAAAGCACCCATAAACCGAGCGCGATAGCCGCACAATGCAAGAAAACCCACCCCTCCAAAACATAAAAACTTCCCTGCACGGCAACCGCCAACCATGCAACCGATAGAATAAACACTATCCGCCATGGCGGTTGCCGTGCAGGGAAGTTCGGGGAGAGCAGGAGGGGCTTGGGGAGGGAGAGGACAACCTCCGAAAGGGGGTCCTCTCCCTCCCCAAGGTCTTTCCCTTTTCCCAACTTACTTCGCGTAATCCACCGCGCGGGTTTCGCGAATCAGGTTGATCTTGATCTGCCCCGGGTACTTGCACTCGTCCTCAATCTTCTTAGCCATGTCGCGCGCAATGAGCTTCATCTTCTCGTCGCCCACAACTTCCGGCTTCACCATCACGCGGATCTCTCTGCCTGCCTGAATCGCATATGCCTTGTCGACTCCGTCAAAGCCCGTTGCGATCTCTTCCAGCTTTTCAAGCCGCTTGATGTAGTTTTCCATATCCTCGCGGCGTGCGCCGGGCCGTGCCGCCGAAACGGCGTCTGCCGCCTGAATTAGGACCGCAATGGGGGTCTGCGGCTCCACATCGCCGTGGTGCGCTTCGATTGCGTGAATGATCTCGGGGCTTTCCTTGTACTTGCGCGCCGCCTGAACGCCCAGCTCCACATGAGAGCCTTCCATATCCTGCGGGAACGCTTTTCCGATGTCATGCAGAAGTCCCGCCCGACGCGCAACCGTGCCGTTCAGACCAAGCTCCTCTGCCATCATGCCGGCAATCCACGAAACCTCAATCGAATGCTTCAGAACATTCTGACCGTAGCTTGTGCGGTAACGCAACCGACCGAGCAGTTTCACAAGTTCGGGGTGCAGACCGTGCACACCGGTTTCAAAGGTCGCGCGCTCGCCCGCCTGCTTGATGACCGCGTCAACCTCTTTGCGCGATTTTTCCACCATTTCTTCGATCTTTGCGGGGTGAATCCGTCCGTCCGAAATCAGCTTTTCCAGCGTCAGCCGCGCAATTTCGCGCCGCACGGGATCGAATCCCGAGATCGTGATTGCTTCGGGCGTGTCATCGATAATCAGTTCCACACCTGTCAGCGTTTCGAGCTTCTGAATGTTCCGTCCCTCGCGCCCGATGATGCGTCCCTTCATGTCGTCGTTCGGCAGGGTGACAACCGAAATGGTCGATTCCGCAACATGGTCTGCCGCGCAGCGCTGAATGGCGAGCGTCAGGATGTTGCGAGCCTTCGTTTCGGCTTCCTCTTTGAACTGCGTCTCCAGTTCATCGAGCTTCTGCGCCATCTCGTGACGGGTTTCGGACTCCATCCGCGTGAGCAGTTCGGTTTTTGCCTCCTCTGCCGTGTAGCCGGAGATCTCCTCCAGCCGCTGCAGATGCTGCTCCATGACCCCTTGGATCTTTTCGCGCAACGCGTCGTTTTCCTTCAGCTTTGCGTCAAGCTGATCGTTTTTCTTCTCAAGCGCCTCGGTTTTTCGGTCGAGGTTTTCCTCTTTTTGCGACAGACGGCGTTCCATCTTGGTCACTTCCGCGCGGCGGTCTTTCAGTTCCCGTTCCGCATCGTTGCGAAGCTGGAGAATTTCCTCTTTCGCGCCGAGGACCATATCCCGCTTTTTGGTTTCCGCGTCTTTGGCGGCATTGGAAAGAATCTGTTTTGCTTCCTGCTCGGCATTCGTGATCTTTTCTTTTCCGGATTTCACACGAGCATTGCGGCGGATGCGCGACACGGCGGCAAAAAGCGCCGCACCGACGATCAATCCGATGACAATTCCGAGCGGGAGTGCAATGTAAAATGGCATAAAGCACCTCCCAGAATAATGATAATTTCGGTATGAGAAAAGCACCTGCGGCAGTCGGCACCCGTTTGGGGGCGGCTCCCTGCGGCGTTGTGTGCAATCATACTTATTTTATTATACCAAATCCTGTGGTTTCTGTCAAGCCCCCATCGCTTTTTTTCACAAATCCGCCATATTTGGCAGGAAGCGGCGCAGAAGGTTTTACACCCCCTGCGCCGGACCGAACCGGTTCAATATGCCGCCGACCGAGTGCCCGATGCCGGAAAATCGCGCCGGGAACCCGCCGTGTTGGTCCGGGTTCCCGTGAAAAGCCGAAAAAATACGGAAATACTGTATCAATACTTGTTCTTTTTCTCGTTTTTGCGATCGATAATTCGTTCGGCTTCCGCGCAGAGCGTGACAACGGACGCGGTGTGCGCGAAAAAGTGCGGAAACCCCGCGTGACGCGCAAAGACCGCCAGCTTCGGCTCCGCCATGGCAGGGGAGAGCGCAACGGCGGGTGTTCCCGCCATGTCCGCAAAGATCAATGCGTGCAGTCGCATGGAAAACAGCAGGGTTGCGCCCGAGAGCAGCGCGGGAAGATCGGAGGCTTCATCGGGAAGAAACAGGAGCCCGCCGCACTCCGAGAGGCGAAGGACTTCGCGCGTGGCGCGCAGGTCCCGCGCCGCATCCAGAACGGGAAAAATCGGAATCAGCCCGTGCCCGAGGGCGATTCTGCGAACCGCGGCGGCGAGAACGGAAAGCGGTTCCCGTTGCGCGGGAAAGGTCGGACAGACCGCAACGCAGAAAAAGGGTCGGTCGGGCGGAACGCCAAGGCGCGTGAGGATTGCCGCACACCGTGTGGGCGGCGGGGGAGGGAGGAACCGCGCGGGGTCCTCCGTGAGGGTCAGGCGGGACGGTTCCAAGCCGTGCAGAACGAGAAACCGCAGGGAGTCGCTGTCCCGCAGGGTCAGGACCTCGCAGGGGCGCAGTGCGCGCAGAACCGCCGTTTCCGAACGCGGCGAAAGAAGCGGTCCGATTCCCGCCGCAAGCGTCCCCGTCCGGCATCCGAGCAGGCGCGCCGCGCGAAGCAGAAACAGATAGTAGGAAAGCGACCTTTTGCCGCTTCTGTCCTGCAAAAGCGACCCGCCGCCGAGCAGGAACCGGTCCGCGCGGAGCATGGCGGAAAGAACCGACGGAAGCCACTCCCTCCGAACGCAGGGAATGCCGAAGCGCCGCGCGTCGCGGGCAGGGGAGCCGGTCAGGGCAGTGAGACGGACCTCGGGATGCGTTTCACGCAGGCGGACGGTCAGTCCCTGCAGAATCGCGTCGTCGCCGAGATTCCCGCACCCCGCATAGCCCCCGACCAGCAGGCGGATCGGCTTTTCCCCGCTGTCGGGCGGCAGGAGAGAACGGTAAAGCGCCTCGGTCTCGTCGGTCATGCGGGCGGCGGAAAAAGACCGCACCGCCATGTCCCGCAGCGAGAAAGCCGACGGGGGAGAGGCGAGCAGACTGCCGAGATCTTCCGCGAGTCCTTCGACCGTGACCGGTCCCGCCCCGCGACAGCAGAAATTGGAAAGCGGAGGAATCGGGTCGTCTGCGCGGAGAATCCCGCCGTAGCCTTCGTTGCCCGCCAACAGCACCGCACACCCGCAGGCTGCGGCTTCCAGCGCGACCCGTGACACGCCGATCACGATGCGGTGCGTTCGGTAAAGCGCCGCCATTTCCGCAAGCGAACCGACCGCGCCGACCGTGCGCAAAACGCTTCTTCCCGCACGCTGATTGAGTGCGTATGCGTTTCTTTTCACATTTTCCAGTCTGCTCCCGCCGCCCGCAACGGTAACGCAAAGGTCGGGAAAACGGGTGAGCAGGGGCGGAATGACGGAGGGGAGCAGCTCGGCAACGCGTGCGCAGTCGGGGTCGAGACGGCTGACAAAAAGCACGCTGTGCGGGGGAGGGGGAACGGAGGGCGGAGAGAACCGCACGGTGTCAATCCCGTTCGGGATGACGCGGATCCGTTCCGCAGGCGCGCAACCATGGGAAAGCAGCCCCGCGCGCAGGTCCTCGGCGACTGCGATGACGGCGGCGTTTTTGCACATACGCCCGGTCGGGGCGTCGAATTTTGCGGCATGAACCGTCACAACGCGGGCGGGATTTTTCAGTCCCGAGAGCGTGAGGAGTACGCCGGTTCTGCGGGTGTGCGCATGAAGAATGTTATACTGTCCGCGCAGGACTTCACGCGAGAGAAATCGGACGGCGGCGGGCAGGGCAAACGGATTTCCGCCCGGGACGGGACTGCGAAGCTGTTTCACGCCCTCGGCTTCAAGGCGGTCCGCAACGGTTCCGCCTGCCGAAAGGACGGTGACGCCGTGCCCTCGGCGGGTCAGCTCCCGCGCCAGCGTTTCGATGTGCGTTTCCGCGCCGCCCGCTTCCATTTTATCGGTCAGCATCAGAATTTTCATATCATCAGCATTCCCGATTTGCGCGGTTTCATGCGTTCGGCGGCACAACTTTTCCTGATGCGGTGATTTTCGATGAAATGTTGCATTTACAACGGATTTTTTGTCTGGGGTCTGCTATAATAGAAACATCGGAGGTGATTGTATGAAAATCACGCTGAATCCGGACGCGGAAGTGGTTCGGACGGTAAAGGAAGGATTGGCGAAAAAAGGCGGCTACTGCCCCTGTCGGCTGGAACGGACGGAGGACACGAAATGTATGTGCCGCGAGTTCCGCGAGCAGATCAAAGACCCGAATTTTGAGGGGTACTGTCACTGCATGCTGTATTACAAATCGAAGGACTGACGCGGGTCGGTCGGAAAGGACGAAAAAATGGAAGTGAAACTGACGCACGATAATTTTGAGCGGGAGGTTTTGCGCTCTCCCAAGCCCGTTCTGGTGGATTTCTGGGCGGAATGGTGCGGTCCCTGTCGGATGCTGGGTCCCGTGCTGGAGGAGCTTGCCGAGGCGCGCGAAGCGGACCTGACGGTCGGAAAGGTGAATGTCGACGAGGAGCCGGAGCTTGCCTCCCGCTTCGGAATCGTGAGCATTCCGACGCTGATTCTGTTTGACGGCGGGGAACCGGTCAGAAAAACGATTGGGTTTCTGCCGCGTGCCGAACTGGAAAAATTTTTGGAGTGAGGCAAGTGAGGCAACGGAAAGCCCGTGGCGGCGCAGGGAACAACCTGCGCCGCCACGGGCTTTTATCTGTTTCGCCGCGCCTTTTCTTTCAGCGTTTCGTACAGGACGACAT
>CAKSUH010000004.1 GCA_934500855.1 uncultured Eubacteriales bacterium | reverse complement strand
GTCAAATACCGATACCGAATCGCGGATGCCCGCCGAAAGGATACGGTAACCCGCCGCGCGGAATTCCCGTACCAGCGTGTCGGCGTCGGCAACCGTCAGCTCCAGTTTTTCCGAGGTCCCTGCCGATGATTTTGCCACCACGCCCGCGGCGTTCATCCAGTTTCGCGGCGGCAGGACCGCGCCGGTAACGCCTGCCGCATAAAGCGAGCGGAGTGCATTTCCGAAGTTGTAAGGATCCTCCATGCCCTCGGTATAAACATAAAAGCCGTTCGGCTTGATCCGCTCGGCACACAGGGGCGGAATGGTCCGATCCGTGCAGACTGCCGCAATTCCGCCGTGCGTAGTACCTGCGGTCAGACGGTCAATCTCCTCGGGGTCTGCAAAGACGACAGGAAAGCCGCGCTCGTGTGATTTTGCGGTCAGATATCCGATCTCCGCCGCCTTGGAACGGCGCTTGGTGCGGTCAACCAACACGCGCAGGATCCGACGGTCGTTAATCTCTTGCGGTGTGTTCAGAAGTGCGGAAACGGAGGTCATGCCTTCAAGAAGAACTTCCGTTTCGGAAACGGTTTGATTTTTTTCCATAAAGAGTCCTCTTTTCTTCTATTTCTTCTTTTGCCTTCATAGAATGGAATTACATAGGACAGGTGAAGGAGGATGCGCAATGTCGGTATCGGAATGGAGCGGCAGAGCCAGATGCGTGGTTCTGGGGGAGTATCTTGCGGAGAAGAAAACAACGGTCCGCCAAGCGGCGGCGGTGTTCGGAATCAGCAAAAGCACAGTACATAAGGATGTGACCGAAACCCTGCGGTTTGTGAACCGTCCTTTGTGGGAAGAGGTCCGCCGCGTGCTGTTGCGGAACATGGAAGAACGGCATTTGCGCGGCGGGGAAGCGACGCGCATCAAGTATTCCGCCCTTCACGGGCAGGGGAAAATCTGATACCTGCGGTATTCGGTGATTCGTTCGGCTTCATTGTCAGAAGCGCTTCGAGTGCGGATTTTCCGAAATCCGCTTCCGCTGAGTCTGTTGCGGCGCGGAATTCGTAATAGCCCGCTTTTCCCGGAGAATTAACGGATGTCCCGAACAGAACGGTTGCGTTGCGTCGGATCAGACCGCGCAGAATGCGACGGATGTTCGGATCCTTCAGGGAAAGGTAATTGAACTGGTAAACCGTATTCTCCAGACGGAGCAACCGTTCCGCGTCCTCTTGCGGGAGTGCGGTTACAAAGTGATCGGCTTCCATAATCATCGGACGGGCAGGGAGACGGTAAAGCAAACGGTTCCATTCCGGTGCAAGCTCTTGCGGAATACCGTTCCACGGAAGCATAACGGGTAACAGATCGAGTTTTGGCAGACAAAGTTTCAGCAGTCCCGCCGTTTCCGAAACGCCCGGGCGCAGCCGAAGGTATCCGCCCGCCAGAATGCGTACTCCCTGCGGCAAAACCCGCGAAAGCTCCCGCATGGCGCGGTCGCGCTCCAAAAGGAAGCAGGGAAGGGATTCCCGAAGGCAGTCAAATTCCGCCATCATGCAAAAGCGGCGGATTCCTGTCCGTGCGTGCAGGCGAAGAATCGCTTCCCTCGCATCCCACGGTGAGGCGATCCATTCTCCCATCATCGGGAGAAGATGGCAATTCCAGTCGGTCAGCAGTTTCATACGATACCTCAAACAAAAACACGGGGGCTACAGCATTTGCGGTAGCCCCTTTTTTCGGTGCGGACACACCGTTGAACGGACCCTGCGGTCCGCCACGGTTGATCAGTCGTCATCTTCCTCGGTTTCACGCGGTTTGACGAGGATCGTCAGCTTTGTTACCCGCATATCGTCCATTTCCGAAACGACCACAAGCAGGGTGTGTGTTTCATCCTCGTCGGAAAAACTGTCTCCGACATGCGGATCGGCGTTCAGTCTCTCAATTGCCCAACCGCCCATCGTGGTGTATTCGCATTCAAAGTCGCGCGGCTCGTATTCAATCTCGGAGAAGAAGTCGTCGATGTTCATGTCGCCCGAAACTTCGTAGGTGTTTTCGCCCGTTTTGACGAATTCGGGGACGATTTCGTCCGATTCATCCCAGATGTCGCCGACCAACTCTTCCAGAATATCCTCCATCGTTACGATTCCGAGCGTGCCGCCGAACTCATCAACGATGATTGCGATGTGCGTTTTCCTTTCCCTCAGAACGGTCAGCGCCGCAGGGAGCTTCATGGTTTTGTGCAGGAAGCACGGCTCCATCAGAAGCGAACGGATTTCTTCGGTTGAAAGGACGGGGGTGTCGATTGCCTGACGGTAATAGTGATTGAGATACAGGATTCCGATCATGTTGTCCACCGAATCCTCGTATACGGGAATCCGTGAAAAATGGGAGTTTTCAATCGTTTTGCGAATCTCTTCGGGCGTATCGCCGATGTCAAACGCAAGCATATCGATTCTGGGAGTCATAATCTCTTCCACCGTTGTGTCGCGGAATTCCAGCGTGGACTGAAGCAGGTCGCTCTGTCCTTCGTCAATCACGCCTTCTTCCTCAACCGTATCAATGATGGAGGAAAGCTCCTCTTCGGTCACGGTCGGACCCTCGTCTTTATCCTTGCCCCAGATTTTGGAAAGCAACTTCACAAGCCCCATGACCAACCAGACGATCGGGTAGAGGATGTAGGTCAGGATACGAATGGGGTAAGCAAACCAAAGAACCGTGGTGTCGGCATTGTTCTTTGCAATGATCTTCGGGACGATCTCGCCGAAAATCAGAATGATAAAGGTCATGATGAGCGTTGCAATCAGGGAGGCAACGCTGTCCGATCCGGCATTTCCGACCCGCAGAAGCAGGGTCATGGTAATGACCGTTGCCGCTGTGGACGCCGCGATGTTGGCAAGGTTGTTGCCGATCAGAATCGCGGAGAGCGCGGAGGTAAAGTTTTCGCTGATTTTGTAAGCCAGCGCGGCGGTCTTGCTGCCCGCTTCGGCCGATTTCTTCAGGCGCATCTTGTTGGACGCATTGAAGGAAATTTCGGAAGCAGAGAAGAAAGCGGAAAACAGGACCATAATAAAAATAACAAGAATATACCCTGCCATGGTCATGCCTCCTGTCCATCGTCCGCAGAAGCGGTCTGTTCATCCTCGGGAATGACGCGGATAATCACATGGTCGACCTTTCCGTTTTCCGCGTCCTCAACGGTGAATTCCAGATTTCCGACCGTTATGCAGTCGTCCTCTTCCGGGATTCTGTCGAGCTTTTCCAACAGCAGAGAGAGAACCGGGCGAGCCGGGTTGATTCCGTGGGGGCATGGAACTCCCATTTTTTCGCAAACTTCGCCGCAGATCAGATGCGTGCTGACCTGAAAACGGTTTCCGCCGAGTTTGACAAAATCATTGTCGACCACATCGTCCTCGTCCCAGATTTCTCCGACCAGTTCCTCGAGAAAGTCCTCAATGGTGATGATTCCGACCGTGCGCTGTTCCTCATCGCGTACCACGCCGAGATAGAACTTGTGCTGTCGCATTTCGGTCAGCAGATCGTCGATCAGCGCGTCCGGCTTGACGAAATAGGGGGGGATCAGCAGTCCGCGCAGACGGACATTCGGATTTTTCAGATAAGCGCGGATAAAACTGCGGATCTGAAGCGTTCCGATGATATGGTCAAGGTCGCCGTCATAAACGGGAAGGCGGCTGTGCGTTGTGTTCTTGATCTGCTCCAGAATTTCGGCGTTTGGCAGAGAAGCGTTGATTGCGATAATGTCCTGCCGCATGGTCATGACATCGCGGGCGCGGGTGTCGGAGAAATCGAGCGCCGATTTGAACAGATCGCCCTGCTCCTCGTTCATCACGCCTTCTTTTTCGATGGTGTCGATGATGTCATAGAGTTCATCCTCGGTGATGGAGGGCGTCTTTTCGCTTTTCATGAAGCGTTCGGTCAATTTGGTAAAGCCGCGCGAGATCATGGTAAAGAAAGTGACCAGAGGGGTGAGGATCTTCATCAGGAAGCGAACGGGAGCCGAAAAGAGCATGGAGAGCGAATCGCAACGGTCGTTGGCGAGGCTCTTCGGGATCATTTCGCTGAACAGAAACACGACCATTGTAGAGATGATCGTACACCAGAGCGCAACCGCGTCGGTATTACCGAACAGGCGGGTGGCAATTACGGTTGCTACGGAAGCGGCGGCAATGTGGGTGATGTTGTTTCCGATCAGAAGCGTTGTCAGCGCTCTGTCAAAATTATTTGAGATGTACATCACGCTTCTTGCGCGTTTGTTCCCGTCATCCGCTTTTGCCTTGATACGGATTTTGTTCATCGCGGAGAACGCGCTTTCGGCACCGCCGAAGAACCCGCCGCCGATGACGAACAGGATGAACAACAGAGTCAGACCCGCAATTCCTTTCTCCGCAGCAGGTGAATCTGCGGCGGCAAAAAGCGCCTTTTGCGGGACGGTCAATAACCGGCTCCATATGTTCCCGTCTGTGTCCATTTGAAAAACCAACTCCTTTTCGATAAAGAATATTTATCATTATATCATATAAAAGGGCAAAAGTCAAGGGCTTTTTGCGCCGATTTGATAAAACCGGATGGAAAACCCGAAAATTACATAATCCTTCGCAACTTTGGGGCAAGCGCGCGCAGACAGTCGTTGCCAAGCATGGTTTCGATCTCGCCGAATGTGCGAATTTCCGCGCCGTCGGTTTCGTCAAAAATGCGATCCGTGACCATGTGACGGAGCGAGGAGAGCAGGGTCGGCTCGATCCAGTAGCGAAACGCGGTTTCGGGAAAGTTCGTTTCCAACCGCTTCATGCGCAGATAGAGCGGCAATCCGTCGGACTGATCATGCCAGATGTCAACGAACGCAAAATCAAACGCGCCGGGTTTCATGTTCTGTTCGGTGAACGCAAATGCGTCGGCGTTCAGAACGGTGATCTTGTCACGGTTCGGGAATTGCGGCAGGATGCAATCGCGGAACAGTCCGATGAGATCGGGGTCCCGCTCAATTACCGTCACCGACAGCACCTCCGGCTTTTGCGACGCGTGAAACGCAAAATAACCGAGTCCCAAGCCGTAGGTCAGAACCTGCCCGTGTGCCTCGACGATGACCGCCCGCATGGTTTCCGCTTCGTTCGGTGTGACGGTCATCCATTCCACACCGTTTTCGGTGACGGACGGAAAGGAAAAGCGCTCTTCAAAAAAGCCGATCTGCGGGATCTCGCGGAAGTCGGAGGTCAGAACCGGATGACCGCAGACGAACGGCTCAAATGCGTGGTATTCCCCGTGCGTAAACCGCCATTTGCCGACCGACAGATTTCCGTAGCGCACCGTTTTTACATATGCGTCGTTGCGGTACGGCGCAGGGGAAAGACAGCGGACGCCCGGCTGAATGTATACCCGCTCCAGACGGCGATCGTCGGGGTTATCGGGAATCTCCAATCCGATGGACGCGGAAAAAAGCGCGCGGAATGCGTCGGCGGCGGGAATCCCGCAGTCGGAGGCAAGGTCGCGGACCGTTCGCGCGTCAAGCAGGCGCGGGGTCAGATTGAGATAATCTGCATACAGGCGAAGGATGCGGTCGTTTTCCTGCGTGACCTGTTTCAGGCGTGCAACGCGGAGCGCGTCGGATGGGGAGAGAATCAGCTTCATGTCGGTTCCTTTCGAGATTCGGACTTATGCTTATTATAGCATTCTTTTCGGGAAAATGCAATGGGTTTCGGGAATTGAAGCGAAAAAACGGTCGGGAGATTTGCTCCGCGACCGTTTTCTAAATCGGTTTGTCGGTAAGACCGAGGATGTAATCCGCGCTGACATTGTAGTATCGGCAGAGTGCCAGAAGATGTCGGATCGGCAGTTCGTTTTCCCCGCGTTCGTATCGGGAATACATGGTTTGAGAGGTGCCGAGATAGGACGCAACTTCCTGTTGTGTTCTGTCATGGTCCTCCCGCAGATTGCGAATCCGTGCCACATAGTCCATTTTGCGTTCCTCCTCCCCAAACGGTATCATTATATCAAAATTTTTTCTTTGCTATTGACTTTAGTAATTATTTGTGTTATAATGAAGAAAAAGTACCCGTATGGAAGCCGATTCCACAAGCTGTTTAGCGGCTTCAACAGCTTGTTGCTTTACAAATCGGGCAGTTTGGAGTATGATGGAAACGAATTCAAGACACAAGGGGGAAATGAATCGGACATGATCGGACAGAACATCAGAAGACTGCGAACCGAAAAACAAATGACCCAGAAAGCACTGGCAGACAAACTGTTTGTCACCGCGCAGGCGGTATCGCGTTGGGAGAACGGAGAGGTGGAGCCGTCGCTTTCCACCGTGACCGAAATCGCGCGGATCTTCAATGTATCGGCGGATGAGATTCTCGGTATCGACACCACACCGCAGGCGGAAAAAACAGAGTCGGAAACCACAGTCCGTACCGAGTATGTTTATAAGGAACCGACGCCCGTTCTCGGTGTTTGCGAAGTCTGCAACAAGCCGATTTATAACGCAGGGGAGTTGATCCGCGAGGATTCCCCGAAACAGATTATTTGTAAAAGCTGCCGCGATAAGCGCGAGCAACGCAAGCTTGACGCCATGCGCGAGAGCGGGATTCGACATCGGATGCACTCCTTTGTCTGGGGGGCTCTTGCCGCAGTCACAATGCTTGTTGTCGGAATTGTAACTGCCTCCAAAACCGGAAACTGGGGACAGATCGGTTCATTCGTGTTTAGTGCGGTTGCGATATTTACGCTGGTATCCTGCTGTATTTTGCGTAATAACTTTATCGGGGAGATGGTCTCCACAATCTTTTCATGGGGCTTTGTTAAGTTCCCGGGCGTGATCTTCGAGCTGGATTTGGACGGAATCATTTGGCTTTTGACCGTTAAACTGCTTTTCTGGATTCTCGGAATCCTGTTGGCTTGCGCAACCGGTCTGCTTGCAATCGCATTGGGCGGCGTGATGTCGCTGTTCGTTTACCCGTATGCAATCCGCAAAAATTTTGCTCACCCCGAACAATACGAAGATTGAAAATCGGTAAGGAAATACATCAATGAAACGAATTCTCTTAACCGCAATGGCTGTACTTTTGCTTGTTTGTTTCCTTGCTTCCTGCGGGAAGAAGCCCGAGGCACCGACCGAGTCGACAAACGCTTCCGATGAGGTGGCGTCAGGCGCGCCCACCGAGCCAACGACAAAGCCGACAACGAGCACTCCGACCGAAGCGCCGACCGACACGCCGACCAAACCGACAACCGAGACACCGACCGAAAAACCTACCGAAACACCGACAACAGCGGCACCCGAGAAGCCGAACCAACCGAAGGTGTACGAGGTCATCTTCCATACGAACGGAGGAAGCGATGTCGCAACAATCCGCGCAGAGGAGGGAAGTCGGATCGAGGAGCCGACGAAGCCGACGCAGGAGGGCAAGAAATTTGTCTGCTGGTGCTTGGACGAGGAATTGACCGTTCCCGCCGAATTTCCGCTGACCCTGACAAAGAATACGGAGCTTTGGGCAAAGTGGAACACGGTTGTGCCGATTAAAGACTACCTGAAGGAGCTGACCGAAGGGTATAAGCTGAATCCCTACAGCTACATTCCGGAGAAAATGCAACCGTCCGGTGCGCTCACCGCGCAGAAACCGAACGAGGATTACGGCAATTCCGTGTCGGTGTCTGCAATCCCGAACGGCTTTGGGGAGCAGTGGCACATGATAACCGATAACCTGAACGAATCCATGTACTTTTTCAATGCCCTGCAATCGGTTGAGGGCGTGACGGCAACCTCGGTTGCGGCGTTCAACAATTGGTTTGACCAAAACCCGAGCGACACCGCGCACCACAGTTTCCTGAATGGGGACTATCATGTAACAGTGGACTATGACGGAGTATTGATGCAGTTCGTTCTGGATTATGCAGTCGCCGGACAGAGTATTCAGATTGCAATGGCTATGAATATGCAGTCGCGGGAAAAGACCGTGCGGATTCAGCTCGGCGACGCGAATGCGCTGACCTATATCGTCGGCACGGATTCCTATGCCTTTGCAATCAAGTATCTCGGTGTGAGAACAGCATATTTCACGGTCCAAAAGAATGCGGACGGCACCGTGACAGGACAGATCAACGAGCATCTGACGGTATCCGGCAAGGGAACTCACAGCTCGGCAGATTTCATAATTACGGATACCTATGTGTCTGCTGTCGGAAACAAAGCAAGCGGAATTCCCGGGTTCACAGGCTATATCAACGAGTTGTACGATACCGCAACGGGCAAGCTGCTCGGTTATGAGGTGCGGGAAACGGCAGAAGTTCTCTCAAAAGAGATCAGTTATAATACCCTTTGGTTCAATCTTTCCGATGTTGAGGGGATTAATTCCATCAAATACCGCGAAAAGACCGATGATGAATCCGCCGCATTCTTCCTGAACGGAAGTACAAAGGAGTGGGAGAACAAGCGGGTTGGTGGCTTTAGTTCAAAAGCCGCATCGCGCCGCTATGACATTGAAATGCGGACACAATATTTCTATGTGCTTTCGGCGGACGGAAGCAGTTATGAAGAGGTCAAGGCAGTAGTCCCGATGCTGTTCGTGCAGGAGGAGCAGTTGGAGACGCTGACAAAGGATGTCAAAGAAAAGAATTCCGATCTGAATTTGCGCATTGACACGGAATCCGCAAGTCTGAAAAAGATTCGGGAGGACTATGCAACGCTGATTGATGAATTTATCGCGCATAAAAATGCGGTGACGGAAGATGAAATCCGAAAAATGATCGGCGAAAAGGTTACATTCGACTAAAACAGGAAGAGCGCGGAAAAATCCGCGCTCTTTTCAAAATACCTCGTGCGCCGCGCGCCGAAACATGGTATAATAGAAGCAGAATCACAAACGGAAAGGAACGGTGAGAACCGAAATGGAACTTGCAGGCATTCTGTCCCATGTGGACCACACGAACCTGAAACAGACCGCAACATGGGAGGATATCCGCGCGCTTTGCGACGATGGGCTGACCTACCGCACCGCGTCGGTCTGCATTCCGCCCGCCCATGTCCGCGCGGCGGCGGATTACCTTGGCGGCAGACTGCCCGTCTGCACGGTCATCGGCTTCCCGAACGGCTACAGCACGACCGCCGCGAAGGTCTTTGAGACTGCCGATGCGGTAAAAAACGGCGCGGATGAAATCGATATGGTTATCAACCTCGGGCTTCTCCGCGATCGCAAATACGAGGCGGTCCTGCGCGAAATCCGCGCAGTCCGTGAATCCTGCGAGGGGAAGATTCTGAAGGTCATCATCGAAACCTGTCTTTTGACCGAGCAGGAGAAAATCCGGATGTGCGGCATTGTCGGTGACAGCGGCGCGGATTATATCAAGACCTCCACGGGCTTTTCCACGGCGGGCGCAACGCCGGAGGACATCGCGCTCTTTGCCAAGCATTGTCCCTCCCACCTCAAAATCAAGGCGGCGGGCGGCATCCGTTCGTTTGCCGACGCGGAGAAGTTCCTTTCCCTCGGCGCGGACCGTCTGGGAACCAGCGCATTGGTTCGCCTTGCAAAGGAGGCGCAGGCATGACAGCAAAGCGGGTCTTTCTGGTCGTTCTCGACAGTCTCGGCGCAGGGGAAGCGCCCGATGCGGCGGCTTTCGGGGATCTCGGCGCAAATACCCTGCGCAGTATTCGGGACACGGGCTTGCTCCGCATCCCGACCCTGCAGCGGCTCGGCATCGGCAACATTGACGGTTTGTCCTTCCTTGGCGCTGTTCCGTCTCCCGCCGCCGCGTTCGGCAAAATGCGGGAGCGCTCCGCCGGAAAAGATACGACCATCGGACATTGGGAGATTGCGGGTCACATCTCGCCCCGCCCGATGCCGACCTTTCCGCACGGCTTTCCGCAGGCGCTTTTGGACCGTTTCACCGAACTGACGGGAAAAGGGGTCCTTTGCAACCTTCCGTATTCGGGAACCGATGTGATCCGCGATTACGGCGAGGAGCATTTGCGCACAGGCAAACTGATTGTATACACCTCGGCGGACAGCGTGTTCCAGATTGCGGCGCATGAGGATTTGGTTCCGCCCGAGGAGCTGTACGAAATCTGCCGCAAAGCGCGGGCGCTGTTGACGGGAGACTACGCCGTCGGGCGGGTGATCGCGCGCCCGTTCGTCGGGACGAATGCCTCGGATTTTTCGCGCGTTTCTGCCGACCGTCGCGATTTTTCGCTTGAGCCGCCCGTTCCGGTCCTGCCCGATGTGCTGAAAGCGGCGGGGTACGATGTGCTGTCGGTCGGAAAGATCCTCGACATTTTCGCCGGGCGCGGCTTTACGAAATTCTACCGCACCCACGGCAACGACGAGGGGATGGCGGTCACCTCCGAGCTTGCGAAAACCGATTTCCACGGGCTTTGCTGTGTCAATCTGGTGGATTTTGATATGCTCTACGGACATCGCAACGATGCGCGCGGCTATGCCGAGGCGCTGAACCGTTTTGACGCGTGGCTTGCTGACTTCCTGCCCGCCATGCGGGCGGACGATGTTCTGCTTCTGACCGCCGATCACGGCTGTGATCCCGGAGATACGAGCACGGACCACACGCGCGAATATGTCCCGCTACTGGTTGCGGGACCGTCGGTCCGTCCCGTCCCGCTCGGAGTACGGAACGGCTTTTCGGATGTTGCGGAAAGCGCGCTCGGAATGCTCGGCGCGGGCGGAACATTCGACGCAACCGATTTTTCGGGGGAGGTTTTGGCATGACAGACAGCGAATTGGTGCGGCTTGCCGATGCCGCGCGGTTGAATTCCTACGCGCCCTATTCGGGCTTTTCGGTTGGCGCGGCGCTTCTGTGCGCGGACGGAACGGTCCTGAGCGGTTGCAATGTGGAAAACGCTTCCTATTCGGTAACCTGTTGCGCCGAGCGAAGCGCGCTCTTTGCCGCCGTCAGCGCGGGGAAGCGGCAGTTTGCGGCGCTTGCGGTTGTGGGCGGCAGACTGGGGCAAGCACCCGACAGTTTCTTCACACCATGCGGGGTCTGCCGTCAGGCGTTGGGGGAATTCTGCGCCCCCGATTTTCCGATTCTCGTGTGGGACGGAACAGAAACGCGGCGGTATACGCTTGGTGATCTGTTGTCCTGCGGATTTTCCGCGGACGCGATGAAGCGCGGGGAGGACCGCACATGAGCGGCGCGCATCGGGTCACGGCGGCGGAGCTTGCGCCGCTGCTCCCGCCGCGCGAACGGAACACGCACAAGGGGGATTACGGCTATGTCGCGCTTCTCGGCGGATGCATGGAGTATTCGGGTGCGGCGAAACTGGCAAATCTCAGCCAATCCGCCCTGCGCGCGGGATGCGGCGTGGCAACATTGGCAGTCCCCGCGACCTTAGCAGGCGCGGTTACGCCGTACCTTCTGGAAAGCACGCTTTCGCCCGCCCCAGACCGAGGGGACGGACATATGGTGTTTGACGGGGACTATCTGACCGCGCTGACGGCAGGAAGACGCGCGGTTGCGGTCGGCATGGGCTGGGGCAGGAGCGAGGAAAACAAGCGGATTCTGAATTGGCTTCTCTCGCATTACAGTGGTTCGCTTCTCATCGACGCGGACGGTTTGTGGGCGCTCGCTGAGTTGGGACCCGTTGACTTTCTCTCTGCGGCATCCTGCCGCGTGATTCTGACCCCGCACCATGGGGAATTCGCGCGGCTGACGGGGCTGTCGCTCTCAGAGATTGAATCGGATCGGGTTACCGCCGCACGGAACTTTGCCAAGCGCACGGGAACGGTGACCCTGCTCAAAGGCTCCGTGACGGTTGTGACGGACGGGGAAACGGTGCTGACGGTTGACCGCGGTTGCCCGGGTATGGCAACGGCGGGAAGCGGGGATGTGCTGTCGGGCGTGATAACGGGACTGCTCGGCTATCTGCCGCCCGATGTGCGGACGGTTGCGCTCGGCGCTTATCTTTGCGGGCTTGCGGGCGAATATGCGGCGCGGGACATGGGCGAGATTTCCATGCTTGCGTCCGATACGGTTTCCCACCTCGCAGAGGCGGTGCGCACGGTACAAAAAGAAGGAGGACCTTGCTGAAGGTCCTCTTTTTTTATCGTTTCTTCCGTTTCTCCCACCATTTTTTGATTGCCAGCGTCAGCGCGATGCAAATCGGGAAGAACGGGGTAAAGGGTCCCACCCAGAAAAGGAGCACCGCCGTTGCCATAACCGCTGCCCAATTCCAACCGAATATCAGCTTCAGAAGATAGCCGACCCAAACAGGGGAGTAGACCACCGCAACCACCGCGATCAGCAGAACAACGGTCCGCCAATCGCGGCATTCTTTCCAGATCCAGCGGAAAAAGGCTTTGACCTTTTCCCATAGCTTTCCGAACATCAGCCCTTCGGGAAGCTGTCCTTCAAGCCGACCGCGCGGTTGAAGGTACGCGGATTCTTCGTATCGGCGCAGAAAGAGCCGAAGCGAACGAACTGGAAGGTTTCTCCCGCTTTCGCATCTGCCAGTGCAGGTTCTGCCTTTGCGTTTTGGACAACAACAAGCGATTCGGGATTGATGAAGTCGGTGAATTCCTTGTCATCGGGCTTATCGGCGGGGTTCTCAAGCGTGATCAGATTGTTGTAAAGGTGCAGGGTGACATCCTCTGCGTGCGGCGCGGAGAGCCAATGGATGGTTCCTTTGACCTTTCTGCCGTCCGCAGGGTTGCCGTTTCCGGTTTCCAGGTCCGCCGTGCAGTGCAGTTCGGCGATGCTGCCGTCTGCGCCATGCACGATCTCGTTGCATTTTACGATATAAGCGCCCATCAGGCGAACCTCTCCGCCTTCCTTCATGCGGAAGAACTTGGGCGGCGGAACTTCGGCAAAGTCGCTCGCGTCGATATAAAGCTCGCGGGTAAAGGGCACTTTGCGCGTTCCCGCGTTCTCGTCCTGTGGGTTGTTGGGCAGGTCGAAATACTCGGTCTTATCGGCGGGGTAGTTGGTAATCACCACGCGCAGGGGCTTTTCGATTGCAATGCGGCGGGGCGCGGTGCGGTTCAGCTCGTCGCGCAGGCAGGCTTCCAACTGGCGGATGTCGACAAGCGACCCTGCCTTCGACACGCCCGTGCGGTTGATGAAATCCAGAATCGACTTCGGGGTATAGCCGCGCCGCCGCATTCCGCAAAGCGTGGGCATACGCGGGTCGTCCCAACCGTCCACAACGCCGGTTTCAACCATCGACCGCAGAAAGCGCTTGGACAGGACCGTGTAAGTGATATTCAGCCGTGCAAATTCAATCTGACGCGGGAAGCCTGCTGGGTTCCCCGGAATATCCGCGTTGTCGCGGAACCAGTTGTAAAGCGGGCGGTGAATCTCAAATTCCAGCGAGCAGAGCGAATGGGTAATTCCCTCCAATGCGTCCTGAACCGGATGGGCGAAATCGTACATCGGGTAGATACACCATTTGTTCCCCTGACGGTGATGCTCCGCATACTTGATGCGGTAAATCACGGGGTCGCGCATACAGAAGTTGCCCGACGCCAGATCAATTTTGGCGCGCAGGGTGTACTTGCCCTCGGGGAATTCACCGTTCTTCATGCGCTCAAACAGATCAAGGCTTTCTTCAATCGGTCTGTCGCGCCACGGGGAGACTGCGGGGTGTGTCAGGTCGCCGCTGTATTTCGGGTCGCGGAACTCCTCTGCCGAAAGCTCGCAGACATAGGCAAGCCCCTTTTTGATCAGTCCGACCGCAATTTCGTAATCCTTTTCAAAGTAATCCGAGCCGTAATAGAAGCGGTCGCCCCAATCGAAGCCCAGCCAGTGGATGTCCTCCTGGATGGCATCGACATATTCGGTATCCTCTTTGGTGGGGTTGGTGTCGTCCATGCGCAGGTTGCAGACCCCGCCGTACTTGCGCGCGGTACCGAAATCCACACACAGCGCCTTGCAGTGCCCGATATGCAGGTATCCGTTCGGCTCGGGTGGGAAGCGCGTGTGCACGGTCATTCCGGGATGGTTTGCCAGATCCTCGTCAATAAAATCCTGTATAAAATTCTTTTCCAATTCTTCCATGTCGGTAACCTCACTTCAAAGTTTCTGTCATCCGCGCAATGCGGGCTTTGACCCGTTCGGGTCCCATGACCTGCATCACGGCATACATATCGGGGGAGTTCAGCCGTCCCGTTACGGCAACGCGCAGGAACATACTCACATCGGCAACGCTTCCGCGATAAGCGGCGGGGTCAGCCTTGTAAGCCTTCATATCGGACGCGTATCCGATGGATTCCGCAACCGCTTTGATCTTGTCAAACCAGACCGTCATGTCATCGGCGGGGTCATAGGAGGCAAGGAAGCGCTCCAGTGCCGTGCGGATGTCGGCGCGGTCAAACTGCTCCGCGTAACCGTCCACGACGGTGAACAGACTGTCATAGAAGAAATCCATGTAGCCCTTGACATCCGCCCATGTTGCAAAGTCTTTGCGGGGCTTTTTGCCGCCGCGACCGATGGCGAAGATTGCCTTTGCATAATCGGGGTCGGCATCAAGAAGCTGACCGAATGCGGGGTCAAACTGTCGCGCCCATGCGCTTGCCTGCTCAAAAACTTCCTCCGCCGTCATGCGGGAGATCACATTCTTGCTCACATCGTTCAGCTTGTTGAAATCGAAGAGACAGCCGGAGGTGCTCATTTTTTTGATGTTGAACGGAAAGTCGGTGTACGGTTTGTCGGGGTTCTGCGTGTGCCATTCCTCGTAATTGGAGTTGAGCAGGGTCATGATATACTCGCAAACGCAGGCGGGGGCATAGCCCATGCGGCTGTAGTCGTCCATATTCGCGCCCATGTCGCGCTTGGAAAGTTTCTTCTTGTTGCCGTTTTCGTCAAGTCGCATGATCTGCGCAATGTGCAGGTATTTCGGCAGACGGAAGCCGAGATAGCGGAAGAGCATCAGGTGTTTGGCAAGACTCGGGAGCCACTCCTCGCCGCGGATGACATGCGTGGTTCCCATCAGATGGTCGTCCACCGCGTGGGCAAAGTGGTAGGTCGGGATGCCGTCGCTCTTGAGCAGAACAAAATCCTCATCGTTTTCGGGAATCTCCAGCTTGCCCTTAATCAGGTCGGTGAAGGGAATCTTCTTTTCGGGGTTGCCGTCCGCAAGCAGACGCAGGACGAACGGGTCGCCGTTTTGCAGATGCGCCTTGACTTCCTCCAAGGTAAACTGCCGTTGCTTTGCCTGTTCCTCGGCGCGGTTGTCGCTCTCGTTTTCCCAGTCGCGGGATTTGATCTCCGCTTTCTTGTCGAGCGCGTGCAGTGCCTCCAGTTCCTCGTTGGTCGTGAAAACGGGGTCGGCAAGCCCGCGCTTCACAAGATCCTTGGCATAGACATGGTAAATCGGTCCGCGCGCACTTTGCTTGTAAGGACCGTAAGCACCCTGATCGGATATTTTTCCGTCCTTGCCGAGAATCGCGCCTTCGTCAAAATGAATTCCGTAGTGCGCCAGCGTGCGAATCAGCCCCTCCGCTGCTCCGGGGACCTCGCGCTTTGCGTCGGTGTCCTCAATCCGCAGGTAGAACACACCGCCCGATTGGTGTGCAAGCCGTTCTCCGATGGTGGAGGGGAACAGTCCGCCGAAATGCACGAATCCGGTGGGGCTTGGGGCAAAGCGGGTCACCTTCGCGCCCTCGGGGAGATTCCGCGGCGGATATTTCGCTTCCAAGTCCGCCGGTGTTTCGGTTATGTTCGGGAACAGCAGTTCCGCAAGTGCTTCAAAATCCATGGTTGTATCATCCTCTTCGTTTTTATTCATCAAGCATTCCGATTGCCGCCAGCGCGTCGCCGAGCTTTGCGGATTCCCCGTGACCGGGGTAAATAACGGTATCGGGCGGGAGCGTTGCAAGCCGACCGAGTGACGCGCACAACTCCCCGGCGCTTCCGCCGTAGAGGTCTGTGCGACCGTAGGACTCCGCAAACAGGGTGTCTCCCGTCAGCAGGTCCTGTCCGCCGTTCACGAGAAAACAGGCACTGCCCGCAGTATGCCCGGGCGTGTGCAAAACTGTGACCGTCTCTGAACCGATTGCAATGCGGTCGCCGTCCCGAAAGGTTTCTTCGGGTGTTCTCCATACGCGCCGCTGTCGGAAGAACGCCTCAAACGCGTTTTTGCGTGCGTCGGAGGGAAGGTCCGAATCGTTTTCGTGAATGCCCGCCGAAACGCCGGTTCGGTCGCGCAGGGTGTCGAGCGACAGAATGTGGTCGAACTGCCCGTGCGTCAGAAGGATGCGCGAAATGTTCGCGCCATCGCCCCGGAGTGCTTCCAGAACCGTATCGGCATCGGGGCTCGGGTCTACCACCGCCGCCGCGCCGTCGCGCGCAATCAGCAGATAGCAGTTTGCGCCGAACGCGCCGGGGTAAAGTCTGTGAATTCGCATCCTGATCCTCCTTTCCGAATATCCAATCTATTATACACTATTTTTATGTTGTTTTCAAGGGGAATGCGGCAAAAAAAGAAGAAAAGCCGCAAGGTCTTTTCTCTGTTCCGGGACTTTTTCCACTGTTTTCAAAATTCCCCTTGACTTTTGCCACCGATTTGGTGTATAATGATAAACTGAAGATTTGTTTCCTATGAGGTGATACCATGAACGAAACCATGAGACGGCTCGGCGCGGAGCGTTCCGCGATTCGCGAGCTGTTTGAATACGGGAAGAAGCGGAGCGCCGAGGTCGGTGCGGATCATGTGTTTGATTTCAGCATCGGGAATCCGAGCGTTCCCACGCCGCCCGAGGTCAGTGCCGAACTGACCCGTCTGTTGCGCGAAGCAGACCCTGTTGCGCTTCACGGGTACACCTCCGCACAGGGAGATCATGCCGCACGGCGCGCAATTGCCGCGCATCTGAACCGTACTTACGGCGCTGATGCCGATCCCGATCTGATTTATCTCACGGCGGGTGCGGCGGCGTCTCTGACCGTCAGTCTCAACGCGATTCTGAACGCAGGGGATGAAGTCATTCTGTTAGCCCCGTTCTTTCCCGAATACCGTGTGTTTGTCGAGCGTGCAGGCGGGCGGGTAAAGGTTGTTCCGCCCGACCCCGAAACCTTTCTGCCGGATTTTGAAGCGTTGGAGGCGGCAATCGGGGACCGCACCCGCGCGCTGATTCTCAATTCTCCCAACAACCCGAGCGGCGCGATTCTGTCAGAGGACGGTTTGCGGCGGCTTTGCGGGATTCTGGATGCCGCAGAAAAGCGGTACGGGCATCCCGTGTGGCTGCTTTCGGACGAGCCTTACCGCGAGTTGGTCTGGGACGGGAGTAAAGTTCCGTTCGTGACGCATTTCTACGGGAACAGTCTGGTGCTGTATTCCTACAGCAAGTCGCTCTCACTCCCGGGCGAGCGCATCGGGTACATTCTGGTATCCTCCCGCGCACAGAACGCAAAGGGAATCTATGAGGCGATCTGCGGGGCGGGACGGGCGCTCGGATTCGTTTGCGCGCCGTCTCTGTTCCAGCATATGCTTCCCGCCTGCGCGGGACTCTGCACGGACTTTTCGGTTTACCGCACCAATCGCGTGCTGTTGTATGAGGGCTTGACTGCGCTCGGCTTTAAAGCGGTCAGACCGCAGGGGGCATTCTACCTCTTCCTGCGCGCACCCGAACCCGATGCCAAGCGGTTTGCGGAGCGGGCGAAAGCATTGGAATTGCTGTTGGTTCCGTCCGACAGTTTCGGCATGGGCGGATATGTCCGCATTTCCTACTGTGTGCCGACCGACCGGATTCGCAGGGCGCTTCCCGCATTTGCGGAACTTGCAAAGCTCTATGACCTGAAACCGACCGAAGGGAAAAGAATATGAATTCACTGGAAAAAGCAAGAGAAACGATCAACCGCGTAGACAGCGAAATGGCGGCGCTGTTCACCGAGCGGATGCGCGCCGCAGAGCAGGTTGCGGCTTACAAAAAGGAGCACGGACTGCCGATTACCGACGCGGAGCGCGAGGCGGCGGTGATCCGGAGCGGCGCGCAACAGGTCGACGACCCGATTCTGCGGGAGTACTATGTCCGTTTCATTCAGGAAATGATGGCGCTTTCCCGCGCGTATCAGAGCCGATTGCTGGAAGGGATGCGGGTTGCCTACAGCGGAACGGAGGGCGCGTTTGCGCATATCGCAACCGGAAAACTCTTTCCGAGCGCGGAGAAGATCGGGTTTCCCGATTTCGAAAGCGCTTACCGCGCGGTGGAGAACGGGGAATGCGACGCAGCGGTTCTGCCTGTGGAGAACAGCACCAACGGTGAAGTGGGACAGGTGATGGACCTGATGTTCTCGGGCGGACTGTTTATCAATCGGATGCTGGACCTGCCCGTAACGCAGGATCTGCTTGTCAAGCCCGGGACCTCAATCGAGGAAATCCGAACAGTCATCAGCCATCCGCAGGCGCTCGGGCAATGCGCCGCGCGCATCCGCGAGATGGGATGGCTGACCGAAGAATATCCGAACACCGCGCTGGCGGCAAAATTCGTGGCGGGGACCAACGACCGCACGGTTGCGGCAATCGCAAGCGCTGAGGCGGCAGAGCAGTTCGGGCTTGCCGTATTGGAACGGAATCTCAATGCAAGCCGCAGCAACACCACGCGGTTTGCGGTCTTTACAAGAGCCGAAAACACGCAAACGCCGGGAACCTGTTCGGCGCTGATGTTTACGGTTCGCAACGAGGCAGGCGCACTGGCGCGGGCAATTGATGTCATCGGGCATTACGGCTTCAATATGCGGACTCTGCGCAGTCGCCCGATGAAGGAACTGCTCTGGCAGTACTATTTCTATGTGGAGGCGGAGGGGGACCTGCACACGCAGAACGGGCAGGATATGCTCCGCGCGTTGGCGGTCTTTTGCGACAAACTGAAGCCTGTCGGTTGTTACACGGTTTCGTAAGGAGGAAATTACATGATATTGCGGACGGAGCTCGGAGTCGAAAGCTATGATATCACGGTGGAACGCGGCGCGCTGGCTCATGCAGGGGAAAAGATGAATCTTTCGCGCCGCGTGCTGATCGTCACCGATTCGGGAGTCCCGGAGAAATATGCGAAAACGGTTGCCGCGCAGTGCGCCGCGCCGACGGTTGTAACCGTTCCGGCAGGCGAGACGAGCAAGAATCTGACGGTGTTCGGATCTCTGCTTTCCCGTATGCTTGCGGGAAATTTCACCCGAACCGATTGCGTGGTTGCGGTCGGCGGCGGCGTGGTCGGCGACCTCTCCGGCTTTGCGGCGGCGTGCTATATGCGCGGCATCGATTTTTACAATGTTCCAACCACCCTGCTTGCGCAGGTGGATTCCTCCGTTGGCGGAAAAACCGCCGTTGATCTCGACGGCGTGAAGAATTGCGTCGGCTCATTTTGGCAACCGCGCGCGGTCGTTATCGACCCCGATGTACTCGCCACTCTTCCGAAGCGGCAGATTGCAAACGGCATGGCGGAAGTCGTAAAGATGGCGCTGACTTCGGATGCGGAGCTGTTCGAAATGTTGGAAACGGAAAGCGCGGACATTGAAACGGTGATTCTGCGGTCTTTGCAAATCAAGAAGTCCGTTGTGGAAGCGGACGAGTGCGAGAGCGGACTGCGGCGTGTGCTGAATTTCGGTCATACGCTCGGGCATGGCATCGAAAGCGCGGCAGGACTGCACGATCTGCTCCACGGGGAGTGCGTGGCGCTCGGAATGCTTCCGCTGTGCGCGCCCGAGGTGCGGGCGCGGCTGTTGAAGCTGTTGAAGCGACTCGGACTTCCGACGGTTCTGCCCGTTTCTCCCGAAACGGTTCTCGGCGCGGTTTGCCACGACAAGAAATGCGACGGCGGGACGGTTTCCTATGTTTATGTTCCGCGTGTCGGGGAATACGAATTCAGACGGTCAGACATCGGCGCTTTTTGTGATGCCGTGCGACCGTCACTCGAAGCAATGCGGAAAGGAGAGACGGAATGAAGAATACATTCGGGCAACAGCTGACTGTCACGCTGTTCGGCGAGAGCCACGGACCCGAGATCGGCGCGGTGCTGGACGGCATTGCCCCCGGGATCTCCGTGGATGAGGAGTTCATCCGTTATCGGCTTTCTCTGCGCCGCCCTGCGGGGGACGGGCTTTCCACCGCACGCGCCGAGGGTGACCCGTTCCGCATTGTCAGCGGCGTATTTGAGGGAAAGACCACGGGAACGCCGCTCTGTCTGCTGATTCCGAACGGCGACACCCACAGCCGCGACTATAACCGCGGTATGGCGCGCCCCGGGCACGCGGATTACACGGCGGAATGCAAGTATCACGGCTTTCAGGATTATCGCGGCGGCGGGCATTTTTCGGGACGGCTGACCGCGCCGCTTGTCGCAGTCGGTGCGATTCTCCTGTCGGCGCTTGCGAAAAAGGGAATCACAATCGGAACGCATATCGCGTCTCTTGCGGGAATTCCGGACCGTCCGCTTTCCGCCGACCCGACTCCCGACCTGAACCGACTGAATGAAACGCGGTTTCCGGTTCTGGACGAAGCAGCGGCAGAGCGCATGAAGGATGCAATCCGTTCTGCCGCGGCGGACGGGGACAGCGTGGGCGGCATTCTCGAAACCGCTGTGGTCGGAATGCCTGCAGGGGTCGGAGAGCCGTGGTTTGACACGGTGGAAGGCATGCTTTCCCACGCGCTGTTCGGAATTCCCGCCGTCAAGGGCGTGGAATTCGGCGCGGGATTCGGCTTCGCGGCTCTGCGCGGGTCGGAAGCAAACGACGGAATGCGCGTATCGGACGGTCGGGTGCTTCATACAACCAACCGCAACGGCGGCATCTGCGGCGGCATTACGAACGGCGCGCCGATCCTGTTCCGTTGCGTGGTCAAGCCCACGCCCTCCATTGCGCGGGAGCAGGAGAGCTTCGACCTTGAAACGCAGGAGAATGTACGGCTGGCAATCAGGGGCAGACACGATCCCGCAATCGTTCACCGCGCGCGGGCGGTGGTGGACAGCGTGACTGCGTTGGTTCTTGCCGACCTGCTCACGGGGCGGTTCGGAACCGATTATTTAGCCGACTGAGGGGGAGAGCATGCAATACGGATGTATCGGGGAGAAGTTGGGACACAGCTTTTCGGCACAGATTCACGCCATGTTGGAGAGCCACCCCTACGAATTGCGCGAACTTGCGCAGGCAGACCTGCCCGCTTTTTTGGAGAAAAAGGACTTTCGCGGAATCAATGTCACGATTCCCTACAAACAGGCGGTGATCCCGTTTCTGGATGAGATCGATCCTGCGGCACGAGAGATCGGCGCGGTCAACACGATCGTCAATCGGGGCGACAGACTCTGCGGCTATAACACCGATTTTTACGGGCTGAAAACGCTTCTGGAAGCAATCGGCGTTCCCTTGCGGGGCAAAACCGTTGCGATTCTCGGCACGGGCGGAACTTCTCTGACCGCCTGCGCGGTCGCGAAAGCAATGGGCGCGTCGGAGATTCTGCGGGTCAGCCGCAGAGCGGGGGAGAACCGCATCCCCTATGCGGATTTTTACCGCGACCATGCCGCGCGGGTGCAGATTCTCATCAACACCACGCCGGTCGGAATGTATCCGAATCCCGACGCCTGCCCGGCGGAGTTTGACCGCCTTCCCGCGTTGGAAGCGGTCGCAGACCCGATCTATAACCCGCTCCGTTCCGATCTGATTCTCGGTGCGCTGGCGCGTCGGATTCCTGCGCAGGGCGGGCTTCTGATGCTGACCGCGCAGGCAGTGCGCGCGTCGGAACTCTTCACGGGACAGGTTTATCCTGCGGGGACGGCGGAGCATATCTGCGCGGAGCTGACCGAGCGGAAGGAAAACCTGATTCTTTCGGGAATGCCCGGAAGCGGAAAGACCACGGTCGGTCGGCTGTTGGCGCGAAAGACAGGCAGAGCGTTTCTCGATCTGGACGAGGAGATCACGCACCGCATCGGCAAAACGCCCGCCGATCTGATTGCCAGGGACGGGGAAGCGGCATTCCGCGATATCGAAACCGAAGTCCTGCGCGCGGTTCTGGCGGAATGTTCGGGCGCGGTTCTGGCGCTCGGCGGCGGAACGGTTCTGCGGGAGGAAAATGTAACCATGCTCCGTCGGAACGGCAGAATCTGTTTTCTGGATCGTCCCGTATCCGATCTCTTACCAACCGCAGACCGTCCGCTTTCCGCCACGCGGGAGGCGTTGGAAAAGCGGTATGCGGAGCGCATCGACCGCTATCTTGCCACGGCGGATCTCCGTGTTGCGGGCTTCCGAACGCCCGAGGAAGCGGCGGAAATCATCGAAAGGAGCAGAAAAAAGGGATGAAACTGTATGTTCTGAACGGACCGAACCTGAATCTGCTCGGGGTTCGCGAGCCGGATCAATACGGCTTTGAGAGTTTTGCGCATCTGACCGATCGGATTGCAACGCACTGCGCGGAACGCGGAATCGAAGTGATTCAGAAGCAATCCAATCATGAAGGCGATCTGGTGGACTGGATACAGGAAGCCTATTTTGCACACGCGGACGGGCTTGTTATCAACCCGGGCGCATACACGCACACGAGCATCGCGCTCCTTGACGCACTCAAGGCAACGAAGTTGCGGGCGGTGGAAGTCCATATTTCCAAGGTGGAGGAACGCGAAGCCTTCCGACAGGTCAGCTATCTGCGCGCCGTCTGCGAACAGACGATTACGGGACACGGAACAGACGGCTATCTGGAAGCGATCGATTACCTTGCGGAGGGTCGCGCATGAAAGTACGGATTCATGCGGGGCGCGCGGCGGGGGAAGTCCGTGTTCCTCCCTCTAAAAGCATCGCTCACAGAATGCTGATCTGTGCAGGACTTTCCGAAGGGGTCAGCGTCATCCGACACGCAGGGGACTGCGAGGACATTCTCGCAACCCTCGATTGCCTCTCCCTGCTCGGCGCAGACTGTCGGCGGGAGGGGGACACGGTAACGGTTCGCGGCGGACTGCTCCGCGCAGCGCCGACCGAAACGCTCCCTTGTCGGGAGAGCGGAAGCACGCTCCGTTTTCTCATCCCGCTTGCGCTGACCGCAGGCTTTCCCGTGTCGTTTACGGGTTCCGGGAGACTTCCAGAGCGCCCGCAAACGGTCTATGAGAAAATCTGCGCCGAGCAGGGGCTGACATTGATGCGCGAGGGACAGACAATCCGCGTTTGCGGACCGCTCTGCGGCGGAGATTTCCGCGTGGCGGGAAACATCAGCAGTCAGTTCGTCACGGGACTGCTCTTCGCCCTGCCAACGCTTCGGGAACCGAGTCGGATTATCC
>CAKSUH010000003.1 GCA_934500855.1 uncultured Eubacteriales bacterium | reverse complement strand
GGTTATCTGCCTGCTTGATTTCGGACTCAGCGAGGGAATCAACGCCATCATCAGACTGTTCCAGTAAGATCATGAGTGATATCAATGAAATGAATGTAGGTCCGCGGTGGTATGTTGCGCACACCTATTCGGGCTACGAAAACAAAGTCAAAACCAGTCTGGAGAAGATCATCGAGAACAGAGGACTGGGCGATCAGATCTTCGACATCCGCATTCCGACCGAAACCGTGATCGAAAAGAACGGTGAGACGGAAAAGGAAGTCGAGACCAAGATTTTCCCGTGTTATGTTTATATCAAGATGGTCATGAACGAGGAAAGCTGGCACGCGGTGCGGAATATCACAGGCGTGACGGGTTTTGTCGGTCCCGGATCCAGACCCACACCGCTGACCGAGGACGAGGTCGCCGCGCTGTCGATCGAGAGTGCGCCGCAGGTTCGCGTGTCCTATGCGGTGGGAGATTCCGTTTCGATCATCAGCGGGCTGTTTGAGGGGTACAACGGCGTTGTGCAGTCGATTTCCGACGACCTCAAGAGCGTTACCGTTCTGGTCAAGCGCGGACATCGGGATATGCCTGTCGAGCTGGAGACAAGTGCTGTCAAGCTCCTTGAGGCAAACAGTTAATGTAACCGTTTTTCGGTTACAAGTGGGAGGAAGCAAATTTTGCAGGCTTCCGCAGAAAACCACATTCGGAGGTAAAAAATACTATGGCAAAGAAGATTTTAGGTTATATCAAATTGCAGCTTCCCGCCGGTAAAGCAACCCCGCAGCCGCCTGTCGGTCCCGCGCTGGGTCAGTACGGCGTTGCAATTCCGGTTTTCACGAAGGATTTCAACGAAAGAACCAAGAACGACATCGGTCTGATTATCCCTGTCGTGATCACCGTTTACGCAGACCGTTCCTTCACTTTCATCACCAAGACCCCGCCTGCTCCCGTTCTGATCAAGAAGGCTGCCGGCATCGAGTCCGGTTCCGATAAGCCGAACAAGACCAAGGTCGCAAAGCTGACCAAAGAGCAGGTCAGAAAGATTGCCGAGACCAAGATGCCCGACCTGAACGCGGCAACGATTGAGACGGCTATGAGCATGATCGCCGGAACCGCGCGCTCCATGGGCGTGACCGTTGAAGACTGAGGAGGGCTGAAGAATGAACGGAAAGAAGTATGTTGACAGCGTAAAGCTGTATGAGAAATCCAAGCAGTACGATACCGCCGAGGCAATGGCGCTGGTTTGCCAGACCTCCAAGGCGAAGTTTGACGAGACCATCGAAGTCCATGTCCGTCTGGGCGTTGACTCCCGTCACGCAGACCAGCAGGTCCGCGGCGCGGTTGTGCTTCCCAACGGAACCGGTAAGACGGTCAAGACCCTTGTCTTTACCAAGGGCGACAATGTTCAGAAAGCACTCGACGCAGGTGCCGATTATGTCGGCGGCGCAGAGTACGCCGAGAAGATTCAGAAGGAAAACTGGTTCGATTTCGATGTCGTCATCGCGTCTCCCGACATGATGTCCGTCATCGGTCGTCTCGGTAAGGTCCTCGGTCCGAAGGGCTTGATGCCGTCTCCCAAGGCAGGCACCGTGACTCCGGATGTTGCGAAGGCAGTTACCGAAGCGAAAGCAGGTAAGATCGAATACCGTCTGGACAAGACCAACATTATCCACTGCCCGATCGGCAAGGCTTCGTTCGGCGCGGATAAGCTGAAGGAGAACTTTGACGCTCTGCTGGGTGCCATCATCAAGGCAAAGCCGGCGGCGGCAAAGGGACAGTATATCAAGAGCTGCGTGATTGCCTCGACCATGGGCCCCGGCATCAAGATCAACCAGGCGAAGCTCGGTTGATAAGTTCTGTATAGGCATCCCCCTCGGAGCGCGTCTCCGAGGGGGATTATTCTATAGCCCCGCCGTGCAATTCCGGAAAAATCTTGACAAGAACGCCGAAAGGGTGTATAATAAAGTAATAGAGCGCAAAGATTTCGGATGCGGAAGGAGGGGCGGAATGACGGAAAAGATGATAGCACAGGCGCGGGAAGCATTTGCGCAGGCGGCGGATCGCATTCCGCTTTTCTGCGTTGTGGGACCCACGGCGAGCGGGAAGAGCCGTCTTGCGGTTGAACTGGCGCAACGGATGGGAGGCGAGGTGATTTCCTGCGACTCCATGCAGGTTTACCGCCGCATGGACATCGGAACTGCGAAGCCGACAAGGGAAGAAATGGGCGGCATTCCGCACCACATGATTGACATTGTGGACCCCAAGGTGCCGTATTCCTGCGCGGAGTATGTCACGGCGGCGCGTGAGGCGATTTCCGACATTCACGCGCGCGCAAAACTGCCGATTCTTTGCGGCGGGACGGGGTTATATCTGGACAGGCTTCTGCGGGGTGGGAACGACGCGGGTGCGACTGCGGATCCTGCGGTTCGCGCCGAACTGGAGGCGTACCGTGCGGCGCACGGCAATGCGGCACTTCATGCGATGTTGGCGGAGATCGACCCCGTGAGTGCGGCGGCGATCCTTGAGAACAACATTCCCCGTGTGATACGGGCACTGGAAATCTTTCGCGTGACAGGGCGAACCAAGACCGAGGTAGACCGCGAAAATGCGGCGCCGGACCCATCGCTTTGCCCATTCGTTATCGGGCTTTCGCGGGAGCGCGCGGAACTGAACCGCAGGATTGACGCGCGGGTGGATCAAATGCTCTCTGCAGGGTTACTTGACGAGACGCGTCGGCTTCTTTCCGAGGGTGTATTTGATGCCAACGCAACGGCGGCGCAGGCGATCGGCTACAAGGAGCTGCTATCGTATCTGCGCGGCGAAGAGCCTTTGACCGAGGCGGTGGAACGCCTTCGGCTTGCAACGCGCCATTACGCGAAGCGCCAGATGACCTGGTTCGGCGCGAAGGATTATGTGAAGTGGGTGGAAGTTTAAGGTCAAGGTCAAGACCTTGGGACGCTGTCCCAAACCCTGCTTGAAAACTTCTTAGAAGAAGTTTTCAAGACTTTCAAGAATTTTAACCCAATTGGATTTATGGGTCTATCTTTTCCGTTGTACAGATTCTGATGTAGCACGGCAAATGGCTACACCGGAATCCGGACAACATAAGGACAGAATCAAAAATCCCCTTAGTTGAAGGTCTTGAAGGTTCTTAGGGGTGGCGGTTGTAAAGCAGCCGCCGGTAGCGAAGCGTTACTTCTACCTTAAGAAGTCCCCTAAGCAGATTTTGGGACAGAGTCCCAAGGTCTTGTTCTTAATCCCCATGAAAGGAGCTCGTAAAATGAATCGTATGCGGTATCTCAAAGCGCACGCAGGCAGAATCGGACTGACGGTCCTGCTGTTCTGTCTGATTGTTTATACCGTCTACCACGCGGTCGGCGGGTCGGCAGGAAGCCTGCAGACGACCCCCGTGCGAAAGGTCACGGATACCGCGCTGGTTACGGGCGAGGGATGGCTGTTTCGCGACGAAACGCTGCTGACCGTCCCGCGTGAGGGACTGGTCAACACAACCGCAACAAGCGGGACAAAGGTCGGGCGCAATACCGAGCTGTTTCGGGTCTGGTATCCGTCCGATGCGGAGGACCTGACCGGCGCACAGCGGAAGCTGGATGCGCTGAACCGTCAGATCAGCCTGTTGCAGAAAAGCCTTTTGCCAACGGGAAGCAAGCTCTCGGATGCGGCGGGATACCGCAGCGATGCCATGACCCGCCTGTCGGATATCCGTGCGGAGATCCGCTCGGGCAATTGGGTCGGTGTGGGAGACGCGGAGGACGAAATGCTGGTGGCGCTGAACCGTTACGGCTCCCTTCTCTCCACGGAGGACGGCATCCGAACGGCGCTGGAGCAGATGACAGCCGAGCGGGACGGGATGCTGACGGGCGAAAGCAGGACTGTGTGGAACGACAGCGCCTCGGGCTACTATTATGCGCGCGAGACGGTGGACGGGCTGGAGGAGCGCTTCAGCGTGACGGCATTGGAGACGCTGACGGGGGAGGGCTTTGCCGAGCTGCGGAACGCCGAACCGCCCGTGAGGGATTCCTTTGTGGCGGGAAAGATCTGCTACGATTACAGATGGTATCTGGCACTGACGCTACCTGCGGAGATGGGCGGCGCGCTGGAGGTTGATACGACCTATACGGTGCGGTTTCCCGAAAACCAAAACCGCGAGCTGAACCTGGTCTGCACGGACCTGCGCGATGCAGGCAGCGGGACCGTGCTCGTGATCCTGCGTTCGGATGTCACGCCTGCCGGCTTTTCCTTCCGACGCTGTCAGACGGTGGAACTGACAACGGGGGAAAGCAACGGTCTGTATATCCCCGAACAGGCGGTGGTGACGCTCGGCGGAGCGACGGGGGTGTATGTGTTTGACAGCGGAACGGTGGTCTTTCGGCGCATTGCGACCGCAGTGGAACGCGAAGGGTATCTGCTGGCACTTTGCGAGGACCCGGACCCCGATAACAACATCCCGTATGTGAAGCTCAATGACCTGATGGTGCTTTCGGGAAAGAATCTTTACGACGGAAAGGTGTACAGACAATGAGCGGTGACATGGCATATCTTGCGGGCAATCTCGAAAAGGTGCGGGAGGAAATCCTTGCGGCGGAAAAACGCGCCGGCAGAGTGGGAAAGACCACGCTGATCGCGGCGGTCAAATACACCGACGCGGCGCATATCGCGGAGTTGGTAAGGCTTGGTGTGTGTGACCTCGGGGAGAACCGTGTCCAACAGCTGATCGAGCACGCGCAGGCACTGGAAGCAATGGGCATGCAGGGCGCACGGTTCCATTTTATCGGGACCCTGCAGAAAAACAAGGTCAAATACCTTGTCGACCGTGCGGTGATGATCCACTCGGTGGATTCGCTCCCGCTGGCAGAGGAGATCGAGCGGCAGATGGAAAAGCGCGGGCGGCGCATGGATGTTCTGGTGGAAATCAACAGCGGAAACGAGGCGGGCAAGAGCGGCGTGGCGCCGTCCTGCGCGGAGGCGCTCTGTGAGGAAATTGCCGGTTTGCCGCACCTGAATCTGCGCGGATTCATGACGATGGCGCCGAAATGCGAAAAAATTGAGGATTATCGCAAATATTTTCGGGAAACTTACAAAATAGGTCTTGACATTTGGACAAAAAAACTGCATAATATAGGTAAGCCGATTTTTTCAATGGGAATGTCGGCGAGTTTTCCGATTGCAATTGAGGAGGGAGCGGACTTTGTGCGCGTCGGGCGCAGACTGGTCGCACCCCCGGAAGCATAAACGACGAAACCCGAATTTACGGAATGGGAGGATAATCAAATGAACCTTTTGAAGAAATTTATCAGAGACAACAACGCGGTCGAGGACGAAGACGACGAGTTCAACGACCTGTATGTTGATGAAGATCTGCAATCCGATTTGTCCGCGACAGAGGAGCGTCCCGCACCCGCGATGGGGTCGGTTACGGCTCCGCGCGCGCCCGAGCCCGCATCGCCCGAGAAGGTGGCGCTGAAGCTGATGCAGCCAAAGAGCCATGCCGAGGCAACCAAGATTGCGGATAAGCTCAAAGAGGGCTGTATCGTTCTGCTTGACATCAGCAGACTGGAAAAGGAACCCGCACATCGCCTGGTCAACTTCCTTGCGGGTGTGGTCTATGTGCTCGGCGGCGAGATGATCAAGACCAACAAGAACACCATCGTGGTTTCGCCCTCCGGCGTGGACATCACGGGATTGGCACAGGATATGGCGGGGGATGATGCTCCCGCGGCACCCCCCGCACGCAGAGAAGCGCCCAGACGCGCACCCCGTCCCGAGCCTGTTTCCGAGGACGAGAACGGCTACGGCGAAATCGAGGATGTAGAAGAACAGTAAATGCCCGAGTGGGGAAAGGCGTTGCTCTTTTTCTGAAAGGATAGAATGGAATTAGCGGTTTATATCTTGCGGCGGACGCTGCTTCTCCTGATCGATGTGGTGGATGTGGCGTTCCTGCTCCGCGCGATCTTTTCGTGGTTCGACCCCGAACGGTCGGGGCGGTTTTCAACATTTCTGTTTCTGGTGACGGAACCGATGATCCTTCCGGTGCGTTCGCTTTGCTATAAGAAAAACTGGTTTCAGTCCACACCGTTGGATATTCCGTTCCTCATCACCATTTTGCTGTTGAGTCTGTTACAGACGATTATTCGGATCCTGTGATGGCGGGACAGAACAGAGAAGCGGCTGAAGCCGCATTGTTTGAAGCAAGGCTGGAGGACATGATCCGTCTTGCGGAACGCGGAGAAACGGCGCTCAGCCCCTTTCTCACTCCTGCGGAGTGCGCGGTGGCGGAGCGCTTTTTCGCGTTGCGCGGCATGAAGGAACAACTGCGGCTCTGGGGCGGGTATCCCGAAGCGGAGCGCAGACGGCTGTATCTGTTGCCGGAATACCTGTTGTCCTTCCCGGAGTTGCTTCCGCCCCGGGGAACCGACCCCGCCGCAATGCTTGCGGACGATGAGACGGTGACGGGCGCAGTGGCGGCGGTCCGCATTACCGGGAGCGGCTTTCGGGAACTTTCGCACCGCGATTACCTTGGGTCCCTGTTGGGGCTTGGACTGGAGCGTGACGCGCTGGGCGACATTGCGGTTCAGAACCCGCATGAGGCGGTGGTGTTCTGCACGGCGAAGATCCGGGACTTCCTGTTTTCCGCGCTGGAACGGATTGCGAACGATCGGGTGCGGTGTCGGGTGCAGTCATCGGACGAGCCGTTTACCGACGGCAGACGAACGGTCCCCGTGACCGATACGGTTGCCTCGGCGCGGTTGGACTGCGTGGTTGCGGCATTGATGGGAAAGTCGCGCGAAGCGGCGCGGGAGGCGATCGAAAGCGGCTTGGTGGAGGTGAATTACCTGCCCGCCATGCGTGCGGACCGACCGCTCGATCCGCCGCTTTGTCTCTCGATTCGGGGGATCGGAAAGTTCCGATTGCTCCCGTTTGAGGGGGAAACGCGGAAGGGGAGGCTCCGGTTGCGCGCCGAACGCTTTGTCTGAAATCCGCAGGTTGCCCGAGCGGATGAAATTTTACAAAAAGAGGCGGAAAACCTATTGACTTTTTGACGGTTTTCCTGTATAATAAAAAAAGAGTGCGGGGGAACGCTCCGCGTAAAACAGGAAGGGAATGGAATCATGAAATTCAGAAAAATTCTGGCGGCGGGGATTGCCGCGTGCAGCCTTTTCACCTTTGCCGCGTGCAAATCGGACGGACCGTCAACCAATCTGGACGATTATCGGCGTGAGGACGAGGTCGGTCTGACCTCCTGTATGACCGAAAACGGCGGAAAACTGCTTTTTGAATCCATCGACAGCGATTCGGTTCGGATTACCGGCTATCAGGGACCCGAGCAGCCGCACGAGCTGGTGGTTCCCGCAACGGTTGTAACCTCGCAGGACGGCAGCACGGTCAAAAAGGTGACAAACATTGAAAAAATGGCGTTTTACTCGCTGTCCAATCTCAAGTCCGTGAAACTCCCCGATGGTTTGGAGGAAATCGGACCGATGGCGTTTGCAAAGTGCGTACAGCTGGAAACGGTGACATTTCCCGCTTCGCTGAGCAAGCTCGGAGAGGGCGCGTTCCAGGGCTGTCGGGCGCTGAAGAGCGTGGACGCGATTGCGGACACCAAGCTGACCGCGATTCCCGACTGGTGCTTCTGGGGATGCTCCTCGCTGACCTCGCTGACGGTTCCCGGAACCGTAAAAACGCTTGGCGTTGCGGCGTTCTTCGAGTGCACGGGGCTGACCGAGATCAAACTCGCGGAAGGCGTGGAAACGCTTGGTGAGCAGTGCTTTATGCGCGCGGAGTCGCTTACGGCGCTGACGCTTCCTTCCACGCTGAAGAATACCGATCCCGCTGAGGACCTTGCGTTCTACGGCGCGGAAAAGCTGACTGCCGCCAACATCCATGCAAGCGGCGCGGCTGCGGAATACGCCGCAAAGCTGACCGCAAAGAAGTAAAGCAGAATCAAACGGAAAACCGGACCCGATTCCTTGTGAGAATCGGGTCCGGTTTTCTGCATCCGTCCGATGTCGGTTACTTCTGCACGCAGGCGTTGTCCTCACGCCGCATCCGAACGGTCAGGTTCCCGTTATCCGGTCGGATGTACAGAACTTCACCCGCCTTTGTGATCCTGCCTTCGGTAACCGAAACCGAATAGGGGAAGCCTTCATGGCAAAATTTCAGCTCGGTTTCGCCGACGGAGACGGGATTGCCTCCGCATCCGAATTCCGCCGTAAGTTCCGGTGCGTTTTTGGCGGAAAAGCCGTTCTCGGTCATGGTCAGCGTCCAGTCTGTCCCATCGGCATTTGTGACGGTCACGGTCAGTTCATCGGCGGCTTCGTTTTGGGAGAGCGTGATTGCGGCTACCTTTCCCGCAAAGCTCCACGCGCAGTTCCGTTCTGCGGTCATGCAACGGCGGCGATCGACCACGGGCAGGTTATCGTAGGTCGCGCTCCAATCGGCGCAGGGCGTTTCCAGATAGCGTTCCCTGAAACGGTCATCGAAAACGAACAGATCGCGGAAAAACAGCCTGCCGTCCCGCAGGAACAGGTTGCCGCGCCAGTACCGACTGCTGAACCAGACCGAACGAATGCCGTTTTCCGACCAATCGGTCAGTGCCGAAAGCGCAGAGGGCGGGGTGTCCCTGTAGGTCTCGCGGAAGCGTCTGCCGGTCTCTCCCAAGGTTTCAACGGTCAGGTTACCCTCGGATTCCCATTTTTTCGCCAGTTCCAGTTGGAGGCGGTAGCCTTCCGCAATGCCATCCCAGCCGAAGCTGTTTTCCTGTCCCGTTGTGGCGTGACTGCCGGCAAGGGAGGGGTTCCCGTAGTATTCGCGGAAGTACCATTCCATCACCGCGCGGTTCTTTCCGCTGTCCCAGTACGGCTCCATGGTGTAGCAACCGTTCAGCCGGGGGTGATTTTCGCTGTTTTTGCTCTCGTCATAGCCGTAAATCGGATCAATGCCGAGCATTCGGAAAACCGGCGTTCCGATGCGGGTGTCGGCACTCTGCGAAGGGCAGAGCATATTGTTTTTGGAGGGATAGTACCCGCCGCTGTAGTACCCGCCCCAGAGCGTGTAGGCGTCCACCGCAAGCTGTTCGCGGCAGATGCAGAACGCGTCCATGTCGTATTTTTCGCTCATGTACTGCATGGAATAGGCATCCAGCAACCACGAACCGGCAACGGTCGGATAATAGCCGAAGGTTTCGCGGAACAGGCGGAAGGCTTCATCGATCAGCAGACGGCGCTCCTTTTGCGTGTATGCTTCGAGAAAACCGGGGTTGACATACCAATCCCAGTCGTAACCCGGTCTGCCGCGCCACGCGATCCCGACCCGCTCGGCAAGCGGACGGACAATCTCGAACCACAGCCCGAGCTCCATGTTTTCATCCGCGCCCTCGCAGACCGCAGAAACCAGATCCTTGCGCAGGAGCGCGTCGTACTGAAGCAGAAAGGTGTGCTTGATTCCCGCTTTACGGTCGGCGGCGATTTCTTCTCTGACCGGCAGAAGCAGATCTTTGGGGCGGCGCGGCTCACAGCCGCGGATAAAGTTGACGAAATTCAGTACGGTACGGCTCATAAACGGTCCTCCTGTTTCGGTTGTCCGGGATATTCGTTTTTCCGATTGACCTGCCCGCAGACGGTTGCCGCGGGCGGATCGGGTGTATTTTATATTATACAACTTTTTTGCGGCTCCTGCTTTACCATTTCGCGGGATGTTGTTTACCGTTTTTCGATGATCGCAGTGCTTTTGGCAATGCGGAAAGTGTGAATTATTGAATCGTAAAATGATAAAGACAAAACGGTTTTTTTGCTCTATAATAACAGTAACGGCAAAACGGATGCGGATTCCGATATAACCGCATACAGGGGGATTCAAACATGAAAAAGATCGGATTTATTGATTACTATCTGAGTGAGTGGCACGCAAACAACTATCCGGCATGGATCAAGGAGATCAACCCGGAGTTTGAGATTGCATATGCCTGGGCGGAACTGGATGTTTCCCCGGTGGACGGGGTGACGACCGACGAGTGGTGCGAAAAATTCGGCGTGGAGAAATGCGCGACCGTTGAGGAGGTCTGCGAGCGGGCGGATTTCCTGATCGTGCTCTCTCCCGACAATCCGGAGCGCCATCTTGACTATGCAAAGCGGGTGTTCCCCTGCGGGAAGCCCTGCTATATGGACAAGACCTTTGCCCCCGACGCAGACACCGCAAGAGCCATTTTTGCGTTGGCAGAGCAGTACGGGGTGAAGCTGTTCTCCTCTTCCGCACTGCGCTTTGCGGATGAGTTGGCGGACTGGCAGGAGCCGCTTCGTTCGGTTACGGTCAGCGGTTCGGGCAGACAGGACATTTACATGATCCACTTTGTGGAGATTGCCGTGCGGCTGATGGGCGCGGATGTCGAATCGGTTATGGCGCTGTCCGGCGGCAAGAACACCGTGCTTGCCATGAAGTACCGCGACGGTCGGGTTGCCAACCTGTGTATGTACGATTCCAAGCACGCGCCGGGATTTGCCATCTCTCCCGAGAGCACGGATCCCGAAAAGCGGCTGAACTATGTCAATATCGGCGGCGATTTCTTCAAGCGTCTGATTGCATCCATCCTTGCGATGTTTGACGGCGCGGAGGTACCCGTAAAACCGGAGGAGACCGTTACGGTTATCGGTGTAATGCAGGCGGCAAGAACCGCGGCGGAACATCCGTGGACGGAAGTCCGACTCTGAAAAAAACAAAAAAGGGACTTTGCAGTCCCTTTTTTGTTTTTACGGTATTCTGCAGGGTTCAGCGCTCCGTTCCGTAGAATACCGATTGCCCCGGCAAAAGCACGGAGGTTTGTCCGCCCGGCAGTATCAGTTCGCCCTCAACGCCGTCCGGCAGGCAGATGTTGTACCGCACCTGTCCGTCCTCCTCAAAATGCCACGCGACCGAAATTTTTCCGACGGGCGGCGTGATGCTTCCTTCCGCAAAGCCGAGTCGGCGGTCGGGGTGAGGGGTGATGCGGACGCGGCGGTAGGCTGGCTCTGCGGGGTTGATTCCGAGTGCCTCGCCGCAGACCCAGTCGAACACGCAACCGTAGGAATAATGGTTAAAGGAGTTCTTTTCATCGTCCCAGAAACTGCCGTCCTCGCGGATGCCGTCCCAGTGCTCCCAGATTGTGGTGGCGCCGCGGTTGACCGAGAACAGCCACGAGGGGTACTTCTCCTGCAAAAACAGATCGTAGGCTTCCTTCACGCGTCCCGCTTCGGTCAGCGCGTGGAGCAGGAACGGCGTGCCGACAAATCCCGTTGCCATGCAACCGCCGTTCTCCCGAATCATCTCAAGCAGGGTATCAGCCAGCTTTGCTTTCTCCGCTTCGCCCTCATACAGACCGAAATGCAGAATCAGCACGATTGCCGTCTGGGTTTGTCCGATGACGCGGCGATCGGAGGAAAGTCCGTCGAATTTCGGGTACAGTACGGGAAGCCCGTCCCGCATAAAGGTCTTGCGGAATGCCGTGCGGATGCGGGTGAGCAAATCGCGGTAGGGCTGCATCTCTTTGCCCAGCACCTCGCCTGCGTGTATCAGAATCTGCGTGACATATGCGAAATAGGCGCTTGCAATCAGGTCGGTCTGTGTGGCGCCCCGACGGACTGCCGGCGAAAGATCGGCATCCGCCGCCAGCCAGTCACCGTAGTGGTTGCCGCCGAGCCACAGAAATTCTTCCGGTCCCTGCGCGTGCACATAGTCCACCCATTTTTGCATCATCGGAAAGTGGCGGGCAAGCAGGTCGCGATCGCCGTAGGCGCGGTAAAGCTCCCACGGGCAGATGACCGTTGCGTCTCCCCATGCGGTGGAAATCTTGGTTCCTCTGCCGGGCACCTTCGGTACCACGCCGTAAATGCCGCCGTCCGGGTTTTGCTCTACCATCACATCGTTCAGCCATTTCTCAAAGAAGCGCCTGACATCGCAGTTGATCGCCGCAGTGCGGATAAAGACCTGCGCGTCGCCGAGCCAGCCGAGCCGTTCGTCGCGCTGAGGGCAGTCGGTCGGAATGTCGATGAAGTTGCTCCGTTGACCCCAGAGCGTATTCCGGTACAGGCGGTTGACTTTTTCGTTTCCGCAGAGGAAGGACCCGGTTTGCTTCAGGTCGGAGCTGATCGCAACCGAGACAAAGTTTTCGGGGCGAATCTCCTCTTCGGCGGGAAATTCGTCACTCCGGATGTAGCGGTATCCCTGAAAGGTGAAATGCGGCTTGAGGACGCGCGGCGTGCCGTCGAGAATGTAGGTGTTGCGGCATTCGGCAAGTTCCAGATTTTTGGTGTAGAAGTTGCCGTCACGGTCAAGCGTTTCGGCATGGGAAAGCGTTACGCGGTCGCCGGGTTTTCCGGTGACGGTGATTTCCGCATATCCGGCAAGATTCTGCCCGAAATCGACCACCGTTTCGCCCTTCGGCGTGCGGAACAGGCGCTTGGCGTGAACCCGCGCAATTTCGCGCACGGGAACGCCCTCATCGGGAATCAGGTGGGCGGTGGGAGCAACATCGGGGAGCGCATTGCCGAGACATTCCTCTTTCGCCGTAAAGTCATCGGTTTCACCGTGGTAGAATTCCGCGGAACGGATGGCATTTTTGCATACCGTCCAGTCGGGATCGGTTCCGATGCAGGTAACGCTCCCGTCGGAATCCGTGCGTGAAATCTTTGCAGCAAGCGAGATGTGGTCGGCAAAGATATGGTTGGTATTGCCGCGACCGAGAAAACCGACCGCCCAGCCGTTGGCGCATTGAATTTCCAAACGGTTTTCTCCGACTGCGGCATAAGGGCGCAGGTCGTAGGTCTGCACCTGCAGACGGTGCGGGTAGGAGGTGAAGCCGGGGGCAAAAAGCGCGTCCCCGACGGGAGTTCCGTTGAGCGAGACCCGATAGATGCCGATGCAGGTGACTGCAAGCGTCAGCTCGGTTTCGTTCCCGTTCAGGTGAAACTTGCGGACAAAGACGGGGCAAGGACTGATTTCGGATTCATGCGGCACGCGAATCCAAGCAATATTTTCCAGCATGGTATTGTCTCCTATATGGAATAAGAATTATTATCATTATCAAATCTGTCAGACGGAGCGGTTTTCCTTTCTGGCTTCGCGCGGACAGATGCCGAAGCGGAGGCGATAGGCTTTTCCGAACGCGTAGACCGAGGAGTAGTTCAGCATTTCGGCAATGTCGGTAATCCGCAGGTCACGGTTGCGGAGCAGATAACGCGCGGTGTTCAGCTTTTTTTCGCAGTGATAATGCCGCAGGGTGGTGGAGGTATGCGTGCGGAAGAGCGTGGAGAGGTAGTTGTAGCTGTAACCGAAATGCTGGGCAACTTCCTCCAGACTGCGGATGGAATAAATGTGCGTATCAATGTAGGTCATGATTCTGCGGCAGAGAATTTCCGCCTCCGTCATCTGCTGGGAATGCTTGTCCGGGCTGCGATCGCGGAAATCACGGAGCAGATACACCAGCAACTGCGTGAAGATTGCGCACAGAAGCGATTCGGAGTCCGCCTGCGGAGAATCCACCTCGGGAATCGCGCTTCCGACCAGCTGTTCGATCCGTTCGTCCCGAAAAAGGCGGTTTTCGGGGAGGTAGTTGGCGCCGATCAGCTCATCCAGCCCCTGTACAACGGTCGGGTCGGAGGAATTGAAGGCGATGAAATCGAATTTGAGCGGGTTTTCGCTGTCGGAAACGATTGCGTGTGTGTCGGCGGGCAGGGAGAGGTAGATGTCTCCGCCCGAGACTTGTTTCGGGACCTTGTTGGTGTAAACCGTTCCCGCGCCGCTTCTTGCGATTGTCAGTTCATACAGGTTGAACTGAACATGGGGAGGAATGACGGCGCCGGGGGTGCAGTAGGCTCTGCCGATCTGAAACAGCTGAAAGGATCCGTAGCGCATCGGCTCCGTCAGCGACTCCCGACAGAAGAAGTAGTCAAAGAGCATAACATTCACCTCCTTTCCTTATTATAGCGGATTTTTGGGGCGTTGTCAACGGGATATTTTCAAAAGTTAAGTATTTCACCCCGAAATGGCACATATCGGGTGAAATCGTAAGAAATGACATCTTTTTGCATAAGATAGGATATTTACAATGCAACAGAAAAGTTGTATAATGAAATCGACGGAAGCCCCGAAGATTTCTACTTTTTACACAAAAACCGTGGGATACGGATCAATCTGACGCAAAAAGAGAAGAAACGGGAAACGGACGGCTTCCGAATTTTTAACGAACCGGATTGAGGCACCATCGGAATTACGCGGTGTTACCTTAATAAACAGGAAGGGAGGTTGACCTCGGCGGCGGAGGCAACTGCCGCATCGGTTACCCGAATTTATTTTTGAAAATCAAAGGAGGAGATTTTATGAAAGTGAAAAAGACAGCAAGGCTGATTGCGGTTTGTCTGTTCGTTTTTCAGGTTGCGCTCGTGTTCGGCGGCATCTCTGCTTTTGCAGGGCTGAACACCTACGAGGACCTCAGAAGCTACAGCATTTACCGCGTTGACCCTGCCAAAATGACGGTGGACGGAACCGTCGGCGCAGACGAGCCGTGGGAGAAAGTCCCGTTCAGCGAGGAAGTCCGGGCATACTGGCAGAATCTTGTGCCGGATGAGAAGCCCGCGAAATTCAAGGCGATGTGGGGAAGCGACGCTTCCGGCGCGTACCTGTATTTCTGGGCGGAACTGAACGATCCCGACGGCACTTACAACAACGGCGATGTTTTCCAGGTCCTTGTGGATGAGACAGGAAAGAGCACCGACCCCTGTCAGCGGGGCGGCGACGCAACGGGTCCCTGCCGCAGAACCACGATCCTTTCGCTTCGTGAGGAAACCAAGACGGTCGGCAACTGGTTTGAATACACCGTGAAGCGGACCAATGACGGCAAGGATGTAACGGTTGAAGCAAAGTACACCTTCTCGGATGCGAAGTTCGCCGCGGCGAATGCCGTAATCGGTCTGGATTTCCTGACCGATCGGAAGAACAGCAAGGGAGAGATGATCACCCAGTGGGCTTGGTGCAACTACGAATCCCAGAACAAGCCGAACATTGCGGGGCGCGCAACGCTGAAGAAAATCAACGCGGTTGACCTCGGCACGGTTGTGGACGAGGATGACGACGCGGTGTTTTACAGCGCGGACCTTGCGGTTGCAAGCTGCAAGAAGGACGCAGACGGAAATGTGACGCTTCCCGCAGAGGTGTCCGGCTCGGCCGTCCACGCATGGAAGAACCGTTCGGACAACAAGCTGTATGCGGCGGGCAGTACTTACAAGGTTGTGAAGGCAAACGAGAAATTCGATGCGGTAAACCTGAAGGCTTCGTTGCTGGACGGCGCAAGAGTTCGGTTTGCCGAGGTCGGCGCGCTGAAATTCGAAGGCGCAATCGAGGACTATGCGGAAGTGAAGGACTATGTGAAGAAGGTGGGTATCCTGTTTGTCAAAACCGAGGACCTCACCGAGGCGATTGCCACGGCAGGCGCAACGCCGTCTGCTCTGACGGCGGCGGGAATCACCTTCCGTCAGGTGGAAGCGGATGCCGCGGAAGCCTTTGAGGGCGTTCTGGAGAACCTGACCGACAAGGACGAAATGTGGTCCGCGTTGCCCTATGTCAAGGCGGAAATGGCGGACGGTACGCTTGCGGAGTTCGCGGGCGCTTACAGCGAGGACAGCAATTCGAGATCGGTTGCGGCGGTCGCGCAGGCGGCTTACACGGATCGCGCTCAGCTCAAGGACGGCCCCTACAAAAACAAGGTGGGCAGTGAGTTCGGCGTGGTTGGATTTGAGGTTCTTTCCTTCAGTCCCTACAACAAGACCGAATTGGGAATCCTCAAAAAGTTTACAACCTACAGTGCATAATCAACCCCCAAAAGAGAAAACACATTCAAATTCAAGAATCGGAATTAAAGGAGCTTCGTTATGAAAAAGAATCTTCGGAAACTCGTAGCAACGGCACTCGTTCTCTTTCAGGTCATTCTTGCAGCGGCGGTCTGCTTTATCCCGGTAAGCGCGGAAGCGGGGACACAAGGACTCAAGCGTTCCTATCATGCTTATAAGGCAGATGCCCCCATTACGCTGGACGGCAAGGTGTCGGAAGGCGAAGCGTGGGATAACATCCCGTGGTCGGAAGATGTTGTGGGAATCAAGTCCGGGGCAAAAACATACCAGACCTACTATGCGTCCTTTAAGACCATGTGGTATAAGGATGAAACTGCAGCGCATCTGTATGTGCTGATCAACTACAATGATGCCAAGCATGCTGAGTATAAACTCAAGGATGTTCATTTCAATCTGGGTGTTGACGAAAGCGGAACGGCAACGGGTGGCTTTAATGGAGAAAAATGGCAACCCGGCGATGTTGTTGCAATGGAAAACGGTGACACGCCGGAAGGTTCGTTTGATGTCTCCCAGAATGGCGTAGTACGGAAATCCAATGCGGCTGGGAACGGACAGGTCAAAGAGTCTGCATACCGCTTCTGCACACAGCGCGTTTCGAATGATAACCCGCAGGTGACAATTGAAGTTGAATATACCTTCAGAACTCCCGCCAAGGCGGAAGCCGGGAAAAAACTCGGATTTGACTTGAATGTGATGCCGGGCTTTTGGGGTGAATGCGCATGGAACACCCCCGCATGGCGCGGCAATGCGGAGAATCTCGGCGGTTTGATTCTGGAAGCCGACTCCGCTTCCACCCGCAAGACCGTTACCGTGCAGGATAAGAACATGATTGTTGCTTCCTCGGATGTGACTGCCGACGGCAAGTTTACGCTTCCTGTCGCTGACCCGCACTCCAAGGCTCAGCTCGTCGGTTGGAAAGACGCGGAGGGCAAGCTTTACAAGCCCGGTAAGGAACTCACCGGACTCACCGCAAACGCAACCTTTACGGCTGTGACCGCTGATTTCAAGACGCTTGACGGCGCGGCTGTCCGCTTTGCCGATCCTACGGGACTGCGCTTCTACTCGCAGGCTTCCAAAGCCGATTTCGATGCGCTCGGCGCGGCTCTGACCGCAACCGGAACGCTGATTCTTCCCACCGATATGCTCGGCGAGGGCGCGCTGACTCTGGAGGCGCTTGCCGATAAGGAAGAGAGCAAGGATTACCTGAACATCGTGAACAGCGGCTGGCTGAACGCAGAAAAGGCAGAAGCCGACGGTTACTATGAGTTCAGCGGCGCAATCGTGAACATCAAGACCGCAAACTACGATCGTAACTTCTCCGCTGTCGGTTATTTCACCGTGACCTATGAGGACGGCGAGACCGCAAACTTCTACGGCGGCTACAAGGCAGCGAACGCAACCAGCGTCAAGACGGTTGCAACCAAAGCGCTGGAAGATCTTGCCGCAAATCCCGATAAGTACAACGCTACCGAAAAAGCAATTCTCGAATCCTACACGAAATAAGAGGAGGATACCATCATGAAAAAGAGTTATCAGATTCCTTATGCAGTGACCCTTGATTTCGATGTCTGCGATATTCTCACAACTTCCGGCGCAGTTGTAGAGGGACAGAAGGGCGGCAGTAACGGCGACTTCTACGGCAATGATTGCTTTGGCGAAAAAAAGGCTTGATTTCGGAGGGAATATCATGAAAAAACTGACAGCGGCTATTCTTGCCTTGCTGATTTGCGTCTTTGCGTTTGCTTCGTGCGGCTCCGACAAAAAGGATCCTGCTTCCTCCGGGAGCGGAACGAAAGCAACGGAAGCCGGGCAGGTGACGCAAGCGCCCGCCACGAACGGCGGAACCACAACGGAAAAGCCCGAGACCACGCGCGAGTGGTCTGACAGGTATTGATTGTTTTGCTGCATTGCTACAGACGGCGCCATGCGCCGTCTGTAGTCTGTAACAAGTAAACCAAAAAGGAGTTACCAAATATGAGAAAAATTCTAAGTCTCATTCTCGCCGTTATGATGGTGTTCGGTGCGTTTGCACTGACCGCCTGCAAAAAGGATCCCGCAAAGGATCCCAAAAATACGGTCGGCTCTACGGAAACATCCGACCCGAATCAGTCGGCGGACGAGCGGTTTGATGTCCCGAAGCAGTCGATCGGGCGCAAAATGACCGCTCTGACCTACAACAGCACCATTCCCGAATTCGGCAACGAGAAGGACGAATCGGGAGACTCGGTCAACTATACGGTGGTTCAGCGCGACAACATCGTCAAAGAGCATCTCGGCATTGAGCTGGAAGTCAAATCCATCGAGGGTCAGTTCTTCTCGATGAAGCCGTTTATTGAGACGGTTACAAACACCGTGCTCGGCAGTGTGGAGGCGTATGACATCATCGGCGCTTACTGCCTGGTTCCCGTTTCCCTGATGGTAACGGGCGTTCTTGAGGACCTGAACACCGTGCAGAATGTGGATTTCTCCAAGGCATGGTGGTCCGATTTTCTGCATGACGCGGTTACGCTCAATGACAAGACCTATTTCATGTCGGGCGAGCTTTCCGCAAACCTGCTGTACAATATGCAGATCATGCTGTTCAACACCTCCCTGCTTTCCGCTTACAGCGATCTGAGCAAGGACGATCTCTATCAGATGGTTGACGATCAGATCTGGACGATGGACCGCTTCCTTGAGGTTGCGTCCGCTCTGTCGCTCCCGTCCGATACCTCCGATGAAGCAAGCAGAATTTTTGCTGCCGGAATGTCGGATAAAAACCAGCTGGACAGCTTCTATCTTGCCTCCGGAATGCACCTGTTTGAGATTCGCGACGGTGCGCTTACGGTTTCCTCGGATGTCACCTCCAACAAGGTGCTGAGCCTGTTTGACAAGGTGAAAACCGCAGTCTATGACAAGAAGCTCCTGAATCTGGAGGGCGGCGCAGCCGCATTCAAGGACGGCCGCGAGGTGTTCACCATTGCATCGGTCAAGTATTCCAAAACCGATTTCAACAATATGAAGGATATCGGAATTCTTCCGTTCCCGAAGTACAGCGAGGACGATTCCTATCATACGCTGCTCGGAAACGACCATGCGGAGTATTTCATCACGAGCACCGTGAAGAACAAAGCCGAATCGGGCGCACTGCTGGAAACGCTTGCTTACGCGGGCAGCATCCAGATTACCCCCGATGTTTACTTCCGGATTATGAAACAGCAGTACAGCAAGGACCCCGCGTCCTCGAGAATGTTCGATATTATCCGCGAGGGCGTTACCAACGAACTGGGCGTTCTGAGCTTTAACCTCTTCCAGGACGGCAACGCACCCGGCTCCATGTTCCGCAACGCGGTTCTTGAAAAAGCCGACTGGACTTCCTACTACAAGGGCAGATTCGAGTCTGCCATGACGAAGGTTGTGGGTCAGCTGAACGCATTCTTTGAGGACTGAGAGGCTTCGGAATGAAACAACGCAATATCAAGCGGATTCGGACGGTGCTTTCGTGCCTGCTTCTGCTTGCGGTTTGTCTCGGGCTGTTTTCCTGCACCGAACGGATTCAGCCCCCGGCAACGGGAACAACGGGCGGAAGCAACGGATCCGAATCCTCCGCCACAACCGAGGCTGAAACAACCGGCGGGAGCAACACGGCAAAAAAGCTGACGCTTGCAAACGGGACCAAAGCCCGGTATACCATCATCCGACCCGAAAACGCTTCCAAGGCGCTCGCTTCCACCGCCGCAACGCTTGCCACTGCGCTTTATGGCGCAACGGGGGCGCGGTTTGTCTCCACAACCGATTCGAGTTTTGAGGAGTCGCCTGTCGAAAGCTCGATGGAGATCATCATCGGCAACTGCTATCGCGCGGACACCGTTCGCGTGCTGAAAGGGCTTCGCTACAAGGATTACGAAATCTGCCTGACGGAAAACAACATCGTGGTGGCGGCGCACAATGACGATGCCGCCGTCCGCGGCGCGGAACGCCTGATCAGGATGATTGAAGACGGCACCGCGAAGAACGGCGACGAAGCGGTCCTGACATGGAAAGGGGACTATACCTATCGGGCGCTGGTCTATCGCTTCCGTGATGTGACGCTTGACGGCGTTTCGATGAAGGAGTTCCGCATTGTCTGCCCCAAAAACGATTCGGTCGCCCTTACGGCGGCAAAGGATGTCAGAACGGTGATCGGCGAAGCCTGCGGGTATGTGCCGGAGATCGTTTCGGATTCCGAGCCGAAGGCAGAGCACGAGATTCTGATCGGAAATACCAATCGCGGAACGCCGGAAGGCAGCGCGCCCGGTCAGGGACAGTATCTGATGCTGGCAAAGGACGGTAGCGTTTATTTCAGCGGGTCGTCCGCGACTCTGGCTGCCGTTCTCGCAACGGAGCTTAAGACCTATCTGGATGAGAAAAAAGGAGTACTGGACGGTATGAATGAACGGAAATCTCTGATCGTTCCCGGTGAGTTTGCCGCAAATGCCGGGGATCTGCGGATTATGGAATACAATGTTCTGGTGGAATTCCAGGGTTGGGGCTCCGGCGGAAAGATTCCTGCCGATGTGAATCTGCGCAAGGATATCGTCGCTTCGCTGATCAACGGCTATTCGCCCGATGTGCTCTGCCTGTGCGAGTTTTTCGACACATGGAGCCGTGAACTGCCGCCGCTGTTGGATTCCAAATACAAGTTCGTAAGCCTGAAGCGCCCGGACGGACTGTCCAATCGGACTTCGCTGGTCTATAACTCCGAAACGCTGACGCTCATCGAGGGCGGATACGAGGATATCAGCATTCATCCGACGACCGACGCGCCGTGGGACGACGATATCAACCGCCGCGTGATCATGTGGGGCGTGTTTGAAGTGAAGGCAACGGGCAAACGCTTTATGACGCTCGGCACGCATTATACCTCCACGGCAAGCGCGACCGATACGCTTACGGCGCAGGAGCATCTGGAAGCACAGAAGGTGATGCAGGCGGAAATGACGCTGAGACGGATGGATACGCTGAAAAAGACCTACAATGTGCCGGCAATTATCCTCGGCGACCTGAATACCGCCAAAGGCTCGGATTGCTACACGGCGATTAAGCGTTGGACCGGTTTCGGGGACGCGGCGGATTCCTTCCCGAACGATTATCTTGCCGATCATATTTTCTACGATCCGAACGGATTTTCGCTGAAAAACGCTATTCTGGAAAAGAACAAGAAGGCAGATGTCGCCTCCGACCACTGGCCGATGATTGCGGATTTTGCTTTCCTGAAGTGACACGGTATGCTGACAAAAGTACAACTCGAAAAAAATCTTGAAGTCCCGCAGGGGCGGGTCGATGTGATTCTGGACACCGATACCTTCAACGAAGCGGATGACCAGTTTGCGCTGGCGTACCTGCTCCTGTCGGGGGAAAAGCTGAACACGGTCGGCATTTGCGCCGCGCCGTTCTTCAACGCAAACAGCACCTCTCCCGCCGACGGCATGGAGAAAAGCTACGCGGAGATTCTGAATATTCTGAAGCTTGCGCATCGGGAGGACCTGATTCCGAGGACCTTCCGCGGCGCGTGCGGCTATCTGCCGGACGAAAAAACGCCGGTTGTGACCGACGCGTCGGAATTCATGGTGCGCGAAGCCCGGAAGCATTCGCCCGAAAACCCGCTTTACATCGTTTCGATTGCGGCGGCGACCAATGTGGCGTCCGCAATCCTGACCGACCCCGTGGCAATGACCGAGAATACGGTCCATGTCTGGCTTGGCGGTCATGCGGTCCATTGGATTGACACCGACGAATTCAACATGAAGCAGGACATTGCCGCGGCGCGCGTCCTGTTCGGATGCGGCGCGCCTCTGGTGCAACTGCCCTGCAACGGCGTTGCAAGCGGGTTTACCACAACCGAGCCGGAACTGCGGTACTATCTGGAAGGGAAGAATCCGCTCTGCGATTACCTGCTGAAGAAAGCGACCGAGGGGATGGACCGCCATTTCCGCAACATCGCGTGGGATCGCGCCATCTGGGATGTCACGGCGGTGGGCTGGTTGCTGAACGAAAACAACCGCATGATGCTTTCCTATCTGCGCCCTGCACTGATTCCTCAGTACGACAGGACCTATTCGGAGAAGCCGACGCGTCACGCGCAGCGGTATGTGTATTTCGTCTGTCGCTACGGGCTGATGACCGACCTGTTCGACAAACTGAGCCGGGCAGGGTCGCCCGACTGAGATCCGATATGAAAGCCGAAGGTACGGGTATCCGCGCCTTCGGTTTTCTCTTGCGATTGTGCTTGACAAAACGGGGTTCCTCCTGTATAATTATAGTAGACGCAAAGGCGAAAGCGCGTGAAAAAGCGGGATGCGGACGCATCCGAGGGGGGCGGCGAAGAATGCAATACGGATATGAGGCGGTGCGCAGCTTCAAACTGCCGATTACCGTCGGCAAACGGCAGGAACATCGGAAAACCCACCCGCCGAATATGCACTTTCACAACGGATACGAGATCATGATCGTTACCTCCGGGCGGTACCGCATTTTTGCGCCGCAGAAGCTGTACGAGGGGGAGGGGGCGTGCGCGATGTTCGTCAATCGCGGCGTTTACCACTGCACGGTGCGGCTGGACTGCGAGACGCTGCCGTTTTGCGGGTATGACCTCTATTTTCAGCAAAGCGTGGTGGATATGATGCCGCCCGCACTGCTGAACGCCGAGCCGCTTCTGGAAAACAATCTGGTGGTCATCCCGTTGGGAGAACGGGAGGTCGCCTATTTCGAGCCGAAGCTGGCGGAGATGCGGGAGATTGATCTGGCAACGCGCGCCGAGGGGAGGAATCCGCCCGTGCTTTACGGGCTTTTGCTTGCCGTGGTGAATCGGCTGGCGGATCTTTGCGGCGAGAGACGGGCGCAGAAATTCAGCGCGAAGTCCGAAGCGGGACTGTACATAACCGATGTTTCCAAGTGCATTGTCGAGGCGGTGGACGCGGGGCGCGATATCGGCGTGGCGGAGCTGGCGGACCGTTTTTATGTCAGCGCGGGAAAGCTATCCTACGATTTTCACCGCCTGACGGGGGTCCCGCTGAAGCAGATGATCTGTGAATTGCGCCTGCAGCGGGCAAAGGACCTTCTGGATCGCGGGATGGATGTCAAGGAGGTTGCGCAGGCGTGCGGGTTTACGGGGGACAGCTATTTCGTGCAGTTCTTCAAGCGGTATACGGGAATGTCACCCGGGCGCTACCGCGACCGCAGAAAGGAACAAAAGGAGTAAGCGTAAGGGTCACCGATTGCCCGGTGACGGCATCCGCCGAGGATTTTCCGGCGGTTTAGAAAATTTCAAACAAAAAACGGGGCGCGGA
>CAKSUH010000002.1 GCA_934500855.1 uncultured Eubacteriales bacterium | reverse complement strand
TTCAGCCATGACTGTGCAAAGATCTTTTTCTCCTTGGCATAAAACGGAAGTTGTGCGGGCGTACTGTTGACAAAGAGCACTCAAAAAAGCACTCACACCCAAGCAAAAGCTGAGGTGTGGGTGCTTTTTGGTCTACAGTCTGCCGGCTTTTTTCAATTTTGAGCACTGTTTCAGCTGAGCCGGAGAGTTTGTCTCACAAAATTCGAAAGCAGGAAGATGTCATCCTACGGCTCTCCGGACGCCGGTTTCTCCGTAGTCCAGCCGTAGTCCAGCAGAACGGTGACCAGTTTCCACGGCTCAACAGAAACCGTCAGTATGTTTTCACAAATCGAAACAGAGCGCGAATCCGCTCCGCAAAGCATTACCCTTTCCGCGCTATGCGGTCTCTTCGGAAGCTTTACCGTCACTTTACTCTGTTTGCCCCGGTATTCCGCGAGACGAAGAACGAACCGACCGTCACTTTGCCGATAAAACGCAGACAGATAGGCACTGCCGTCAATCACGCGCGGCATGGGAGGAAGGTCCGCCGTCCCGGCAAAGCACAGGAACCCTTTATTGAACGCTTCTCCCGCCGTTGTCGGGTGACCGTCTTCACCGCTGTTTTCGAAAAAGCCCATTGCAAGTTCTGCGCAATGCGTCCCCGCATCTCGCATTCCGTCCCATGCCGTCATGCTGTAGGAATCCGGCTCATGGAGGTAGGTCGGAATAATCGGACTGCGGCAAAGCGTTACACGGATAACCATTTTGTCGGATTCCGTTTCTATGCAATAGGACGGGAGTCCGCGGTTCAGAACAGCAACAATCCCGTGCGGCAAAGCTACCCCGCCCCAGTTGACAGCCGGCCAGTCCCCGTTGCTTCCTGCCCAATAATAATTCGGCTGATATTCCGGTCGTTCCATGGTTCCGTATGGTACACCGTAAAGTGCTCGTCCGGCGCCGGTCGGAAAGAGCAACCTCAGCCGGTGGTTATAGTCATCGCAGGAAAAATCCACGCGGAAATCCACGCGATCTGCTCCGCGATATAACAGTACGGTCAGAATACCGTTCAGCGGATCAATGGCATAAGAAGCATTTCCGACCACGGAAAACGCATATGTCAAAGATTCAACTGCGGCATCCCTCCGAACACGGACCAGTTCGGTATGCAGGGAAACCCGCGAACGCTCCGGGGACAGTGTTGCCCATGGAGAGCCCTCGTCATGCTCATAGCAAAGTTCCGCCGGTCGGATGCCCTCATCGGCTTCCGAAAGAACCGTTCCGGTCTTACGGTCGGTAATCCGCAACAGCCCAACCTCGTCCCCCTCGACAAAAAAGCGCTCATTCCGAATGCATTCCACCCGTGCGTTTCCGCTACAATGCGCGGCAGGAGACTCCCCCTCCTGTGCCTGCAGAACATTTCCATACTGTACATGACATACACAGGTATCCTGTGTCTCCGGTATCGCAGTCCGGTCCCTGACGGCGCGAAGTTTGATTCGTTCATCCGGGGCTAATGTACCGATCAAAATGCACGGATCCTCCTGCTCCCACCCGACAATCGGACACTCGGTTCCCTTGCCGTCAAAAAAGCGGTATCCGGAACCGGTCGGCATCCGGATTGGGAGCGTCAGCGGAAGCGCGTTGGGATTCATCACAGTAAAGGTCCCCGGTCCGCCGCCCGGCAAAAGCTCTGCCAATGTCAGATCAATCATCCCGTCCAGCTCCGCAATCCACTCAAGAAAATCCGTATAAACGGCATCCACATGTTCCCCCGTCACAATGTCATGCGCCATCAGAGTCAGCAGTCGCTCCCAAATCACTTCAAGTGCCTCTGTAGGATATGCGGCTCCGGATAGCGCCCGCAGTGATGCAAGTGTTTCCAAACGAAACACCCGGTATTCCATCCGGCGAACTTCCTGTTTGGTTCGAATTCGCGTGGAATAACAGCCCGTGTTATTCGGATTATGTTCCGTGCGGTCATAAAGCACGCCCGGCGCGGGCTGTTTTTTTTCAGCTTCCGAAAGATCGCGAAATGTCACAAAACGGATACAGAACCGTTCCCGATTTTCCGTATACCAGTCAATCAGTTTTTCAGTCGGAAGCATTTCTTCACTCGTCACCGGAAGTAGCGTCTCCGCGGCATTTCCGACTTCCGAAAGATCAAAATTAATCCGCAGGGTACTCTCCGCCGATGCGCGATCAATTCCCAACCCGCCACAGACCGCACAGCCAACCCCGTTGCAATGTGAACAGGGGGCATACTTTTTCCAACTTCCCCCGCTTCCGCATTCCGGAATCCGCGCAATGGAGATCTCGGAACCGTCCAATCCGCGCCATCGGTCTCCGTTGACCGGGGTGTAACTCAGTCCCCAGATCCAATCACATCCGCATTCCTTTGCAATCTGCGGCATTTGCGCACAGTTTCCGAATGCATCGTTCCGCACCATCACGGATGAAGCCTCACCGAACTGCCGCTTCATCCATTCCGCCCCGACAAGAAAATTACGCACGATGCTCTCTCCCGTTACAAGGTTAACATCAATGATATTATCCCCGCTTTGCGGAACCGAGCACCGGTTCTCCCTTATCAGCTCTCGCAGTTCCGCCTCATATTCCGGATTTTCGCGTAGGAAATGCCGCAGAACGGAAACCGATTCGATGTTGAATTTGTAAAACGGATACATCCGGCAAAACCGAATATTTTCAATAATCCCATACCGCTGCAGATCCGCATAGGAGACATAGTGTTTTCCGTGATCCTCCAGCGGTTCATATGCGCGGCGTCGCCATGCAAGGTCATAATGGTTGCAGACAAGGACCGATACGGTTTTCATACGCACCTCTTATCTTCTGTCAATCCGAAGCGTTCCGTTCTCCTCGCGGATCGGGACCAGATGAATGCTCTCATGGTGGGTCGCCGGAGAATGAATACAAAGCATCAGACCATTATCGGGGCCCTTGACAATGCACCCATGCCCACCATCGAACATCTGATACAGATCGTCAAAGGTCTGATCATAAAGATATCCCTCATCATGCGTCCACGGACCGAGAATGTTCCCGGATTTGCTTCGTGCAACGCGGACACAGTAGCCAACACAATGCTCCTTGTGTGTATCATTCGACCAAAGCATCAGCAGTTGCCCGTCCGCAGTGCGCCAGATATAACAGCCATCTGTGATTTCGTGATCGGATCGGTAACCGTCATAGGAATTGAAAAGCGTATATACCTTTCCGTCCAGCAGATCCGTGAGATCCTCCTTCAGCCGTGCCGCGCAGAAAAAGCCGCCATGCGGGGTACTGACCCATTCGTGAGAAAAAACAATCCATGGCAGATCATTTTCGTCCACATAAAATGTGGCATCAATGCAGGACCATGAATCCGAACCATCCGGAACCGGCGTACCATCCGCAATCATTCCGTTCTGAGGAACAATCAAACCGTTTGTAATCAATCGGAAACGCCCCATCGGTTCATCTGCGCACAGAATGCAGCAACCACGGTAATTCCGTTCGACACCGCGCCGTTTATAGGTCGCAAACATATAGTATTTTCCGCGATATTCATAAACCTCCGGTGCCCAAAGATCCGTTTCCGCGTCAAACTCCTTTGGCTGCTCCGCCGGATCCATTACAACCGTAAAATCCGTCCAATGCAACAGGTCCTCACTCCTGTACGCAACCCAGTAGCGGTTCAGATAATTCAAATAGGTATAGTACTGATCTCCGACCCGCAGAATATATGGATCGCGAACGAACAGCGGCTCCTGTACCCCAGTGAGTTCTTGCGGGATTGAAAGGCAGCCGTCTCCGCGGATACATTGGGTCCGAAACAGATAACAAGCCCTCCAAACCGCAACCTCCTCCTGCCCGGCAAGATAAATATCCCACCCTGCTGCAGTGCGGTCAACAAAAATACCGTACCGGTTGTGATACAGCGGCAGACAGAGGTTCATCGAACGGGGCGTTCCGATATTTCCGACCACCAAATTGATATCCCCCCATAACTCCGGTGTACCAACAGCAACCGGAAAACCGGCGCGCTCCTCAATACAGGCGGCAAGCAGTTCTGCACATGCCGTTTCCGCACGCGTTGCATTTTCCGGGCGAATCACGCGAACTCCGGAGAGACTGTCTTTGGATATGACGATATTGTCCATTTGTTTTCCTTTTCACATAGCCGCGCGGCATAGCACAGAAGCCGCGCAGCAATGTATTCATCTGTATTTTTTGATTTTCAGAGTATCCCCCACCTCTTCGACCGGTACAATATGGATGGACTCACTGAAAGTGCTTGGAGAATGAATCACAAGACAGAGTTGTCCCGTTGTATCGCGTACAAAGGACGGATGCCCGCCATCGTAGAGCGTATAAATGCAGTTTCTGTTTTTTTCGTACAGATATTCAGTATCGTGCTCCCAGGGTCCGAGTACATTGCCGGATGGACTGCGTGCAATATATACCCGATATCCCTTTCCGCCGGCATGATCATAATTTGACCAAAGCAGCAACAATTGCCCGGATTTTGTCCGCCATAGAAACGCAGCATCCGTAACCGCCTCGTTGGAGCCGAATCCGTCATAGGTTCCGAACAGTGTGGTAACCTCTCCCTCGATCCGGGAAAGATCTTCGGACAAACGCGCGGCACAGAAAGTTCCGCCGCGGCTTCCGAGCGATACCCATTCGTGCGAAAAAACAATCCACGGCTGACCGTCCGTATCCACATAGAGAGTCGGGTCAATGACCGACCACGCGGATGCGTCCGGAACAGGTTTTCCGTCCGCAACCATTCCGTCAAACGGCACAATCGGACCATCTCCGTTGTAGATAAACGGTCCCTCCGGCGAATCCGACCGAAAAATACCGCCAACACGGTAATTTGCCGTGTCCCCTCGCCTGCGATATGTTGCAAAAAGATAGTACTTTCCGCGATATTCATGAACTTCGGGTGCCCAAAAATCCGAAACGCCGTCAAATCCGGACGGCTGATTCTCCGGTGTGCATACCGGAATGTAGCTGTCTGACCAATGAATCAGATCCTTACTGGTATAGGCACCCCATACACGGTCATCGATGTTTGCATAGAAATAATAAGTATCACCGACCTGCAGAATATACGGATCTCTTGCAAAAATGGCGCGAAGTCTGACACGGAGCTGAGCGGGAACCGATACGCCATCCCGCTTCAGACAGCTGTCGTAAAAATAGATTGCCGCGCGCCAAAGAGCCTCGTCGTTAAAACCTTCAATGTAAATATCGGCACTCCCGTTTTCGATTGAGACCTGAACCGCATATTCCCGGTCAGAAAGACTGTATTTCAATTTTTTTGACACGGAATCATCCTGTGTTCCGATATAGATATGCTTCCCTGCGTGCCCCTTGCCGGAAGCAACAACCTCCGGACGAAAGCCATAATACTGCTCAATCTTCCCGGCAATATGGCGGGCGCAAAGCGAAGCAATTCCACTCTCACTTCGTGCGTAAACAATATCGTATTCCCGCAGATCATCCGCACACAGAATACTGTCACCGATTTTTCCCGCCAATGTCAAAGACAGAGGGGAAGCGCTCCACTCAGGCAGCAGGGCAAGCATCCTCCAAATCGCATCGACACAGGCGGATTCGCTCCCGCCGGCAATCCGCAGACGCACACCGTTCCGTGCAACGGAAAAGCAGTCTGCCTCCAGTTCAGGGGCGGAAGGAACAATTTCCAGTACATATGTGGCTTCCGCCGCTGCATCCGAACTGAATTCGCAATATGCCCCTGCCTCCTCTAATGCAAGGCAGAGCCTGCGGGCTGTATTTTTCAGTGAACCGGACACGCCATCAGGGCAGATAATTGCAAATCCTCTATTGGTTTTGACTTCCGTCCCGCTCCCGGACGGCAATTGTCCCGGTTTACCGCCACACCCGATCGCACCTCCAAATAAAAGAATTCCGCCAAGCAACAGGCACAGCAAAGAAATCCCCTTTTTCATAAAAAACCGAATCATCCTAATCCCCCGCATACTGAAGGAACTGTTCGACATATTTAGCGAGGACCGATGAAGCACCGCCTTCCCCGTCAAGGGTTTTCAGGTATCCCTTCACCCCGATAGAGTTGTTCGTTCCCGCAAGCTTATCCAGCAGATAGGTCTGCTTATGCAGCAGACTCTGATCTGATGCTGTAGCAAACTCGGCAAAATCACTTGTCACGGAAGCCAAAATGATATCCAGCATTGCTCCGCCGGAATACGGATCACTGACATAACGATACTGCAGCGCTTCTTCATATACAACGGGGCGAATGATCTCATACCCAAAATAGACCAATGCCTCCAAAATCTCAGTTACCTTTTCGAGATCCTCTCCGGCGGAACGCGGAATTCCGATCTGATCCGAATGTCCTACGGCGTGCGACACATACCGCTCGGATTCTGCGTATTTCGGCAACGGAAGAATTCCGTAAACATTCTGCAGTTTTCGGAAGTCCTCATCGTTGATCACATCGCTAAGTTGCCCCATCATGAACAGCGTCCGCTCCAGTGTTTTTGCGGTAGTCGCGTTTGTTTCGCACCAGTTTCCATCCCCGCCCCAGATCAGCGATCTCATTCCATCCACAATCGATTGCAGTCTTTCGCTGTAACCGCAGAGAACCGGTATCCCGTTTTCATCCCGTTCAGTGGTCATGGCACCGAGCGCATACTGCCAGATATTCATATATCCCGGTTCCGTGACAAAGCCAAATTGATCCTCTTCAAGTGTCATTTTACCGTCCGAGTTCAAGTCACGGTTAACCTGTTTTGCCATTTCCCCCATCCGTTCAAATGTCCATTTTCCGTCCGAGACCGTCCGGAACAAATCCGTCTCCGCGCTAAATTCGGATGCCAAAATGTTTTTGTTGAAGTAAAGGCAAGAAAGCTCGGTCAGGCTATTGACATCAATAACTCCGCGCGCCGCAAAAAAATGCCCATCAATCGAATTGGCATCAATAACCACACGGTTCCACCAGGGTCTTTCCCATTCGATGCTTTTGATCTTTCCCATGTCCAAAAGATAGCCGGAAAGCGCCACGGCTCCAATGTATTGCGCATGGATCAGAGCAACATCACAAATCTTCATATTCCCTTTTTCCGCAACAACCAACTTTTCAGGGTAACCGTCCGCTACGGTATCATAAGACAGGAAGCACCCCAACCTGGACTCCACCGCGCTGGTGCGGCTGAAGACTGCATTGGATATAGCATCCGACTTTGATTCAGCGTCTGCCCAAAGCCCTGCCACATGGCTGGCACAACAATTCCGGGTCAAAACGGTAAACTCATATCCCTTGCAGTCATCCCGGTGAAAGCGGTCTGCAAAATCCGGTTCCGCAGAGACTTCGGTATCCTGCGGAGGCGGGAGCACAGCATCTCCCTTTCTGCATCCTGTAAAAGGAACTGCCAACAGGCATGCAAGCAATAAAGCAAGATATTTTTTCATGCAATCAATCCTTTCCACCCGCTGTGACCCATTCGCCGTATTCCCCACCATGCGTATCCGGAATCTCCCGCATTCCGCCACTCGGCTCGGTCGATTCAGTCGGTGCTTCCGTTACGGGCGTTGATGCAGTCGATTTCCCGTCCGTTGCTGTCTCCGATGATTCCTCGGTAACAGACGGTGTGCTGTCGGCCGGGGCGGCAGGGGTCTTTCCCGTACAGGAGCCAAGCAAAAAGCAAATCACCAACATCCCCAAGATAATAACCGTTTTCAACATTTTCATATTTTTCACCTCATCTCAGGACAGCATCAGAGCGCCGTTAGTTCTGCTGAGCAGTCCCGGATTTCCCCATGCGGCACTTCCGTCTGACAAGCGGACGAACGGCGTAATTTTCAAAACCGTTCCCTCACCGCACAGCACTTCTGCGGCACAGATCCCGGTCCCGCCCAAATCTATCCCACGGACAACCGTTCGAAGCTCTCCGTTAACAGTTCCTTTCAGCTCATTGCAGTAAGCGTGAACCGTTATGACCGTTTCCGTCCCATCCGTTATATCTGTTATTACAAACCCGACTGCCTCGCAGTCCGTAAGTGTCCACGCGGCGCCGATACGGATCTTTTGGTTTTCATCGATGCCTGCCTGATATCCGGCCAATGAGACCGGGGATGCAAAGTCCGCAGAAAACTCCGCTATTTCCGATCCGGCCACAGTCTCCAGCCGATACCTCCGGTACAACCCACGCTGCTCCGGCGTAAAGGGTTCTCTTTCCCCGGCATATCCTTCTACAAGATCCAGCTGTGTCCAATCATCCGTCTCGTTTGCACCGTACAGCCGCCATTCTGTCAAAGCAACATCTGCCGTAGTCCCCGCACACAAAGTATAGGAGGTCAACAACCTCGGTTCCGAATAACTCCACTCCAGTGCCGGATGATCCCCCTCGGCGCGCCACACGGTTTCGGTGTTCCCGTCAAAGGCATTCGCACCGGTTCCGACAGGCATCAAATCCGACCGATTCCGGATCAGTTCCAACTCAGACAGCTGAAGCAGAAACTTTTCCGGGGCGGCAACCTTGAGCGGACAGAACCTGAAATAGAGGTATTTAGCGGATGCCTCCTTCAGTCCGAAGGTATAGGTTTCGCAGTTGACATCCTTCAGGGTCTTGTCATCGGTCCTTTCATCAATCACAGTCCAATGCTCCCTGTCAGCCGAGCCATAGATTACCCACGACACAGGATTTCTGCCTTTTCCGAAATCCTCCCCGGAATCGGCGGCAGTGGATAACCGGTATCCTAACACCGAAACCGGCTCATTCATCTTCCACTCGACAAACTCTCCGTCCTCATAGAAATCAATGCACCACTTTGTTGCGACCTGGCCGTCAAAAAGATAGGATGGAGGGCACTCGTATGCGCTTTTTGTCCCACCTAAAAAGGTATACGCCGATGTTTCCGTCATTTTTTCATACATCGTGTCGGTGATTACTCCAACCTCGGAAAGTTGAATCAGATTTCCGTCTGATACCTCGAGAAAATCGAACCGGTAGGAGGAATAGGCAGAATCCGTTTTCCGGTCAAGCCAGAAGTAGTAATACTTCATTCCAACGCGCTCAAGCGTCTCATCTCCGCTCTTCTCATCAAGGATAACCCAGTTTTCACCATCCACGGATGCCGAAAGTCTCCATGAGACCGGATTTCTGCCCGGATATTCATTGGTGTCCTTACCGGTGCAGAAATAATACCCCCATATGGATTCAGGATGCTCCAATGTCTGCATCAAAAATGCGCCGCTCCCCAGTTCCGTACACCATTTCGACTCAGGCTGATTGTCGAACGCACAGGACGGCGGATTGTCAAACGGACTTTCTGTCCCCGCATAGGTATCTGCTGTTACAGCGAGCATACAGAATCCCTGCAGCATCAGCGAGATACACAGAATCACAATCATCGTTTTCTTCATTTTTCCGATTCTCCTTTTGCTTTTTTCAAAACGCCCTTTTCAAGCAGCGCTCCTGTCCGCAGAATCTGCACAGCATCCCTTTAGTGGAATGTCAGCGAACCGACATCAAGAAAGTCTCCTGCACCCGCACTCTCCGCCTTGATTCCGGAAACCGTCAGAATATCCGAGTCGGAAACGCATATTGTCTGGCATTTGGGTGATTGATAGGTTTTCATAATTTTTCTCCTTTCGCAATCAATCGGCAATTCTCTCAAACCGGACCTGATTACCACCGTTCAGCACCAGCCTGTAGGTATATCCGTAAGAACACACTCCGTCCTTTACCGTATAGGGTCTGACAATGATGGTTGCATCCCCTGCATCAGCAGGAAATCCGGTCAGGGTCAGAGCGGCAAGATATGTACCACCGAACTCTCCGGCGCTGTATTCCTCTTTCACTCCGTCGACGGTTCCGAGAACCCGGTCATAAACCGTTCTGATCGCGTGTGTGTAGGGGTCGGATGTTTTTCCACCGTAGCTGACAGTAATTTGATAGCCGATCTCATCAAAATCGATCCGGTCGATCGCGGCAAGAAGCCGGACGCTGTAGGTTGGATCCTTCTTTTGCGAAACCTGATATCCGCAAAACCGGATCTCCTGCGGCTCCGCCCGATGCAGAACAATCTCCGCAAGCTGCAGGCAGTTTCCGCCCCGGATCTTAGTTATTTCAAGGCGAAAATAGGAGTAAGCGACGGACGGGGCATCCAAATAAAATACATACTCTTCAATGCTGGTTGCTCCCATGGTATCGTCATCCGTCCGTTGGTCGATCGCTTTCCAGTCCGATCCGTTATCGGAGCCGTAGAGCGTCCAGGACTGCGGGTTACGCCCCGGGTTCACATGGGTATCCCCGCCTGTGAACAAAGAATAAGACGATATGGACATCGGCGCATCGTATTTCCATGTTACAGATGCCGAGTTCTCAAACCCAACACACCATTTGGAGTTGCCGCAAGAGCCAGTGATCCCGTCCAGTGCGTTTGTCGGCATTCCCCAGATCCCGGGAGTGCCGTCCACATACTGCGGAACATCTGCCCCCGCACGGAGAAGAGAAAATTCATTGACCTGCATACAACCGCCGTTGACAATTTCGGAAATTTCCCACTTCCACCAGGAAAATTCCTCCGTGGCTTCCATTGTATACAACACCTCGGTATTATTTGCCGCAGGAAGTTCGGTGTCGTTTTCGATGCGGTCAACAAGCGTCCATGTCTTACCGTCACCGGAGCCGTAAAGCGCCCAGCTTTTCGGATTTCTGTCCTTTCCGTAACTTGCCGTATCATTCCCGGTCACAATACTGTAACCGCGCGCGCTGACCGGCCGGGAGTACCGGAAGATAACATACGCAGGGTGCGGAACATTGTTCCAATTGACGCACCACTTGCTGTTTGCATCATCGGAAAACAGGCGATCGAACAGATTTTCCGCATCACCCCATTCCCCCGGAGTGGCACTGTCAAGGGTCGGTGCAAATGCAGAGTCATCATAGTCGGCAAAGCCCTGCACAGCAGGGATCAGGGACACGATCATCGCAGCCATGATCGCGGAAACAAGAATTCGCTTGATGTTTTTCATTGTAAAATGCCCTCCGTATTTCATTTTAATCACTCTGACAGGTTAGATCATTGGAATTCACCAATACGCTTGATTTCCGGATCAGTGAATAGATCCGCATCATCAAAACTCGGAGTGGAGAATTCGGAAATAACGGCTCCATTCTCTCCTGCCTGAAACCAATGCAAGGTCTGCTCCCGCAGGGTGTACTGATCACCCGGCAGCAACCGGATTTCATGCCAAACCGTAAAGTGTGCGCGACGCGCTTCCGGCACTCTTGCGTGCGGGAACGGGGTTGCCTCACCCGGAACATAGAGGAACACCTCTCCGAACCGGCAACGAAATGTCTCCTCCTTTCCCGGATAATCCCCCAATCGCGGGTGGATATGTTCGGGGCAGATCTGCCACGGTGTCAGTGCCATCTCCTTTGCACAAACCCGTTTCGTGTTGACATATATCAGAATTTCCGTTCCGATGGTATCAAAATCGTTCAAGCCGTAATCGCAGAATTCAAGTCGGTTCCGCTCCTCGGCGTTCAGAACGATTCCCGCCTTCCGGTACAACTCCAACGCCGTATCACGGGCACGGCACATCAGTTGCTGCTTCGTTTCATTTATCATAACCTTTTCTCCTCAGCTCTTCAATAATAGAAACGCCCGCACTGGTTCCGATTCGTTCGGCACCCGCCTCGATCATTGCCATCGCATCGGCAAGCGTGCGGATTCCTCCCGCCGCCTTAACCTTGATCTCATTTCCAACGGCTTCCTTCATCAGCCTGACATCCGCAACCGTTGCACCGACCGGGATTCCGGACGGGGGTGTGCCGAATCCCGTGCTGGTCTTAATGAAGTCCGGCTTCACACGCAGGGCAATCCGACAGAGTCTCCGCTTTTCATCATCCGTCAGATAGCAGTTTTCAAAGATCACCTTAACGGTTTTTCCGGCTTTTCTGCAAACCGAAACAATCCGTCGCATTTCGTCCTCAATGTAAAGATCATTGCCGCTCTTCATCTCACCGATGTTAATGACATAATCGATCTCATCTGCCCCATCCGCGATAGCCCGTTCCGTTTCGTAAACTTTGTCCTCAACCGTTGTTTGACCGAGCGGAAATCCGATCGCCGCACCGACCAGTACATCACTGGCGGCAAGAAACCGCTTGCATTTTGCAACCGGCGCGGAATTGATTGCAATCATTTTGAAGTGATACCGGGCGCTTTCTGCACAAAAGTTGCGAAAATCCATTTCCGAAGCATACGGCTTCAACAGTGTCTGGTCAAAGTATTTTGCTATCATTTCAGGTGTCATGTTATGTTCCATTTGTTTTCTCCGTTCTCCGCGCCGCTCAGCCTTTGATCTCGTCTTCTCCGACGCAGATGATTTTGATATTAAGCTTTTCCAGCTCCGCCAGCTCGGACAGTGCCGCACTTTCATCGGTAACAATCATGTTAATCGCATCTGCAGGTGCGACCGATACCAGCGAGTTTCTGCCGAACTTTTCTCCGTCGCAGATCACTATGAGCTGGTTACTCTGCGAGATCATCAGCCGCTTCACGGCTGCCTGTTCCGGCTTTGGCGTGGAAAGACCGCGCTCCGCAGTGATTCCGTTCGTCCCTAAGAAGCATTTGTCAACAAAGAAGTCCCGCATCATCTGTTCAGCATACGGTCCGACCGTGCAGTCATACCCATGTCGCACGGTTCCGCCCAGTAGGATAACGGTTGCCTCCGAGTTTTTTTCAAGATACAGCGCCACACGCAGATCGGATGTAATCACGGTCAGATTCTTTTTCCCTACCAAGCAGGCTGCAAATGCCTGTGCACTGGTCCCTGTATCCACCGCTATGGTGTCACCGTCCCTGACATATTCCGCTGCCGCACGCGCAATGGCTTTCTTTCTCGCGGCATTCCGGATCTCTTTTTGGCTGGTATTCTCCTCGAAGCTCGCTTGCACCGGCAAAATCGCACCGCCATGTGTCCGCGTAAGCAATCCACGGTCCTCCAGATCCTGCAGATCATTTCTGACCGTGACCGCCGAAACATTCAGTGTGCGACACAGATCGTGTACCAGGATCTTTTTTTCCTGCGTCAGGATAGACATGATCTTCATCTGACGCTCTTCCGCAAACATCGGCTCTTTTGTTCCGTCCATCTTTATTCTCCTCTTCTCGTTTTGTCGGTAAAAAATCTGACAAGCGATCGATAAGCGCACAGGTCGCGTTCATAAGCATCGGTGTTTCCGGGGGAAAGGAAGCCGTGCGCAACCGGCATTTTAACCGCTCCGGGATTCGAAAACAGCCCTGCTGCACATCCCGCCGAAATTGCCGCGCCCCATGTGGCGGTATCATGCTCCTCGGTCGGAAGATACGGCATTCCAAGATAATCCGCTTTGATCTGACCGAAGATCCGGCTTTCCGCACCTCCGCCAACGCCCGTCATTCCGCAATACCGCAGTTCCGGCAACAGCTCCGACAGCATATCGCTCCAGATTCGGTATTCCCGCGCAACGGATTCCAAAACAGCACGCCAAAGATGTCCCGCCGTGTGTGTCCACTTCAATCCGATAAATCCCCCACGGATTCCGTTCGGTGAGTCAAGTTGCGGAACAAACAGAAGTCCGTCCCCTCCCGCAGTGCTTTTCTCCGCCAGGCTATCCAGTTCCGCGTAGCTTTTTCCTGTCAGATCCCGAAACCATCGCAGACACAGTCCTCCCCCCGGAATATATGCAGAGGAATACCACAAACCGAGAATCGGCGACCGCATACAGTTGAGTGTCCTGTACACCCGATCAGGGGCAAACCGATCCGTGCATCCGGCAAAGACCGACGCGGTTCCGGCAATGTCAAAGCACTGTCCCGGCGCATTGATACCCGCGCCGAGGATGGATGCTGCAGTGTCTCCCATACCGACCGAAACCGGAATTCCGGACGGAAGCCCGGTTTGCTCGGCTGCAGCATCGGAAAGCCCTCCGGCACGCGCCGTACTTTCTCGGATCTGCGGAAGCTTTTCTTCGGTCATCCGGAATTCCGAAAGCAGATCCCGACTCCAACAGCGGTTCTCTGCATCCGCAAACCCGGAAAAATGCAGGTGCGTATCATCCAAAAAGCACTCCGAAGCCTTCAGTCCGCACAGCCGCGCCGTCAGATATGCGGTCAGGGTGAGGAATTTGCGTGTTCTCTGCCAAACCTCCCGGTTTTCGGACCGGTGCCAAAGTATCTTGGCACCGTGTGCATTCCCAACCTGACCACCGGTCAACCGGATGATTTCATCTTCTGCTTCCAGACGCATCTTCTCTGCGTACTTCACGCACCGCGTATCGAGCCAGGAATCATAGGGCATTGTCGGCTCAAGATTTTCGTCCACACCGATAATTCCCGCCATTTGTGCCCCTAACCCAATCCCGACAATCCGCGCGGCGGGGATGTCCGATTTTCTGTACACCGCTCCGATGCAGGAAAGGACCTTTCCGTATATGGTATCCGGATCCTGGGTGACACTGCCGTCTGCCCCATAACAAAGCGAGAGCGACTCCCCTGCAGAGGCGATTCGATTACCGTCCGTATCAAAAGCAACAGCACGGATTCCCTGCGTACCAACATCCACACCAATCAGACAATCAGTCATTTTCAGATCCTCAACCCGGGACAATGATGTTTTTCAACCCATCCGCGGCACCTGCACGCCGAATCGCCTCTCCGAATGCTTCAATGGGGTAGATACCGGAGATCAACGGTCTGACATTCAAAACACCGTCCGCTAAAAATGACAGTGTCCTGCGGAACTGTGACAGACTTGCGCGAGTGGTTCCTGTCAGAGTCAACTGGCGATAGTGAACCAGGTTGGTGTTGATCGGCACCGGTTCTGCGGAAGCAGGAATTCCGCCAAAGAAATTGACCCTTCCGTCAATTGCGCACAACTCCACCGCAAGACTCTGCGCCGCAGGCGACGGGCAGGCAGTGATAACCACATCCGCGCCTTCTCCGCCCGTCTCAGACAGAACCGTCTCCTTCGGGTCCCCGCAAACCGTCCTGAGTTTCTCGTCGATCCTTTTTACACAGGCAAGCCGTTCTGCCGAAAGGTCGTGAACCCAAACACGACCTGCCCCGGCAAGGCGAGCAAGCATGGCGTGCATGATACCGATCGGACCCGCACCGATAATCAACACACTGTCGCCGGGACGGATGTTACACTGCTCCATCCCGTTGAACGCACAGGAAAGCGGTTCATTGAGCGCCGCCTCTTCAAAACTGACCGAATCAGGCAAACGCGTCACATTCCCCTGTGCAACCGCTGCGGCAGGGATGCGCACATACTCGGAAAAGCCGCCGTCCGTGTTGATTCCAAGCGCTCGGTATTCCGCACATAGATGGGTTCTGCCGCTGACGCACTGCCGGCAAACTCCGCATCCCATATTGGGGGCGACCGTGACGCGTTCTCCTTCGGTATACCCCTGAACCGATTCGCCGAGTTTCACGATTTCACCGCTCAATTCATGACCGAGAATTCTCGGTGACTGCTCGCCGATCCCATTGTACCCGTTTCGGATCATCCGGACATCAGTCCCGCAAACCGATGCCGCCCGAACCCGTACCAACATTTCATTTTCCGCAATCTGCGGAACCGGAAGCTGCTCCAACCGGACATCGTTGATGCCGTACATTCTGATTGCCTTCATATATCTCCTCAACACAGTGCGATGATCTTTTTTTCGCGAATCGATCGGTTTCCCGCGTTGACAACCCGGACAGCCATTTTCCCGTCCCTGCCATCAATTTGCGGTTCGCCGTTTTCCAGAATACAGCGAATGAATGCCGTATCTTCTGCAAGGTATGCATCCTTAAACAGAAAACGCCAACTGTTAATGAATGCCGTTCTCTGTTTCATATCCGACGACACAATTGTCATTCCGTTTTCGTCTTTTCTGCCGATGTATATACAACCACAGGTGCCGAGAATTTCAACACGGGCATCGTAACCGTACAGAACCCCCTGGGCACCGTCGATCACACTTTGCGAACCGTCTTCCATTTCGCCAAGCATTGCAACATTGTCATAAAAATCCGGGAAAGAAGCCTTGGCATCCGGGCAACGGTAATTTCCGGCTATCGCATGAACCGTACGGAATTCCGATCCGCTAAACCACCGAACAGTATCAATATCATGACTGTTGACCTCCGCTAAAGGTCCGTTGCTTTTGGAAATATCATACATCCACGGCTTCGGAATACTCGGTCCTCGGGTGTTTGAGCGAACCATTACCACATCCCCGATCTGTCCCTCGCCTATCGCCTTCTTTGCCGCCTGAAATGCAGGATCAAACCGCCTCATGAACGCCAATTGCAATTTGACATGATGAGCAGATGCCGCCGCAATCATGCGGTCGCATTCCGCTTCTGTCATTGCCATCGGCTTTTCGCAAAGAATATGTTTTCCTGCTGCCGCTGCCGCTTCTGCCAATTCGCAGTGTACCCCCGTCGGAGCAGCAATCAGAACCGCATCGATTGCCGGATCCTCAAGTATTCTGCTCGGATCTGTTTCAAATCGATCAATCTCCAGCTCCCGCGCCGCGCGGGCAGCAGTTTCAAAAACCGGATCAGCAACCGCGGCCAAAGTTGCCCCCGGTATACAACTTCGAAAATGCGTTGCGTGAATCATACCGGCTCTTCCTGCCCCTATGACGCCTATTGCTATCTTTTCATTCTTCATAACAGTACCGTTTGCTTTCTTTTTGCTGTTTTTGCTTTCGTTTTACGCTCTTATTATACAAGAATCGGAACGGAAAGTCAATTATCTTTTTTGCCAAACTTGCTCCTCTTTTTTTGTATATTTTCACAAAATCAATTTTTTCGGTAATCGGATTCCACCGAATGCGGCAAATTTACGGCAGTTTAACCAATAAAAAAGGCACCGCTTTGGCGAAAATTTTCATCCAAAGCAATGCTTTATCTCATATGCGATTTAGATGGCACCACGGCTTATGAACTGTGTAACAGTCCGTTGCGTTTCTATTATACCTCCGCAAATTACCTCGGACCGGAGATCAAAAAAGAGGTCGGGCTTTCTCCGCTCCGCTTCAGAAAAGCAGGGTAAGAAAACCTTCTTATGCCCTTCTTATGCAAAAGTGCCTCCGCACGGGCGCAAAAACCGTGTTTTTTCATATTTTCCCCTTTTTGGCGCACTTGTTTTCTCTTTGCGGAAATGGTATACTGTAAAATAGAACTCTATATTTTCTTATTTGCGGAGGTACAGTTATATGAAGCGATTCGGAATCCTTTTTGTCCTGCTTGCCGCAGCCGTTCTGTTGCCCGTTCTGTTTGGGTGCGGGAAGCCTGCGACACCTCCGGCAGGCAGTTCATCCGCGCAGGATACGGCAACGGACGAGCCGGGCGAAACGAAAACCGACGCCGCCGAGGTCGGAATCAAGCCGAGCTGGGACAACCGCGAACGGAACGGTATTTGTCTGGTTCTGCCCGGTGCGAAGCAGAACACCGACATTCTGATTGACACCGTCGGCACGATGAATGTCAAATGCACGCGGCTCTGGATGCACGCAACCGCTCTGTTCGATGACCCGACCACGCCGAACGCCGCCGCAACCGAGCGGAATCGGGCATGGATTTCGTCGCTCCGCGAGGCAGGCGTGACCAAAATCGTCGGGATGAGCCATTACTGGTTTCTGCCCGAGCGCCTGATGCCGAAGGAGGGAAATCCCGACCTCATTCACTCCTCCGCGCCCTACCCCGACGCCGATGATCCCGATTATGCGGAGTTCCTCGACCTGTACGAAGCGACATGGCAAACGCTGGCGGCAACCTACCCCGAAATCGGTTTCTGGGAGGTCGGGAACGAGGTCAACTTTGACCTGTATCTGCACCCGCTCGACTATGAATCGCACGGAACAAAATTCACCCGCGAGGAGAAAGCGGAGCTGACCGCCGATCTGTGCTACCGCGCAAGCCGCGGCATCCACCGCGCCAATCCCGCGGCAATCGTGATCTTCCCCGGCATGGCGCCCGTTGACGGCTTTTCTTCAATGGCAACCTTTCTGGAACAGGTCTACAAAACAATCGAAGCGCGCGACATCAACGATGTAAACTGTTATTTTCAGGCGGTTGCATGGCATGGGTACTTCCTCAAAAGCGAATACAGCCTTGACGCATGGTTCGACGGAAACCGCTCGGTGTACGCGGTGATGGAACGCCACGGAGACGGCGACAAAAAGGTCTTTCTCACCGAATTCGGCTTTTCCGACGGCGGGGACCCTGAAACCGACGCGCGGCAGGCGGGCTGGCTTGCGGAAATTTTCGGAAGTCTTGACCGACTCCCCTTTGTGGATTCGGTCTACCCGTTCCGTCTGATGGATTACCGATCCTCGAAAAACGCAGACCCGACCGAAATTTACTACGGCATGATGTGCGCCTTCTATGACGAAAACGGAAAGGTCATCAAAACCTGCATCGGCGCAAAGGAAAAAGGGAAAACGCTCTGCCGTCTCTACGGCGGAGACACGGAAAAACTGGATCGCTATCTCGGCGGACACGAAGTCTACGGAGGAAACACATGAAGCACCCCGACCGTCTCTCCCGCTCCCTTTCGGGGCTCTGCACGCTCTTCTTTGCCCCGCACGGCACGCTTGTGCGGGACGGTTTCTGCGACCGTGACGATCCGTCTCTGTCCGCCCCCGCGCTGAACAGCCGCGCGGCTTTGGAAGCGAGCGGATACACGCAAATCGAAACCGAAATTCCGAACGCGTTCGAGCACTCGCTCTTTGCGGCGGGACTGCTCCCCGACCCGGATTACGATGTCAACATCTTCGCCCTGCGCGACTGCGAGCGGATGCACCAGTTCTACATCCGCAACTTTGATTTTTCGGGCGCTCCCAACGGGCAGATTCTGACCTTTCACGGCATCGACACCGCCGCCGAAGTCTTTCTCAACGGCGCGCGCATCCTTGTCTGCGAGAATATGTTTCTCGAATACCCCGTTCCCGTTTCGGCATTCCTGCGCGAAGGGCGGAACGAACTGGTAATTCACATCAAGCCGGCAACCGTCTATGCAAGGCAGTTTGACGGCGCGGATATGCGCTTTGCCCTGCGGGACAACTACGAAAGCCTGCATCTGCGCAAAGCGGCTTCCTCGTTCGGCTGGGACATCATGCCGCGAACCCCTGCGGGCGGCGTGTGGCGGGACATCACGCTGGATGTTCAGCCGCGTGAACGGATCGACGATTTCTTCGGCTACACCATGCAAACCGACCCGGCGACGGGAAAGGCGCGCCTCGGGTTCTCCTATGCGATCCGAACCGATGCGGACAGCCTGTCCGATCTGCGGTTGGAAATCGTCGGCATTTGCGGTTCGCACACCTTCTCCTGCGGCGGAAAGCTCTCCCACACCTGCGGGCGCTTCACCGTCGACCTTTCCGACGCCTGCTTCTGGATGCCGCATCCTTACGGCGAACCGTCGCTTTACACCGTTACCGCCGTCTTGCGGCGCGGAGAACGGATTTCGGATCGCGTCAGCTTCCGCCTCGGCGTCCGGACGGTGGAACTGATCCGTTCCTCGGTTGTGGAAGAAAACGGAACGCCCGAGGGCGCGGGCGACTTCTGCTTTCTGGTCAACGGGCGGCGGATCTTTGCCATGGGAACCAACTGGGTTCCGCTTGACGCCTTCCATTTCCGCGACCGCGAACGCCTGCCGCAGGTTCTCCCGATGCTCACCGACCTCGGTTGCAACATGGTGCGGCTCTGGGGCGGAAATGTTTACGAGGACGAAGCGCTTTTCGACTTCTGCGATGAAAACGGCATTCTGATCTGGCAGGACTTTGCCATGGGATGCGGCGTCTACCCGCAGGATGAGTCGATGCAAAACGCGATCCGGACCGAGGCGGAACAAATCGTCCGCCGCTACCGCAATCACCCCTCCCTCGCGCTTTGGGCGGGCGACAACGAGTGCGACACGCACTGCAACTTCAGTCGGATCACCCGCGACCCGAACCGCAATCTGCTGACCCGCGAGGTCATTCCCGAGGTTCTTTTCCGCCTCGATCTGACCCGTCCCTATCTGCCGTCCTCCCCTTATCTTGACGAAACGGCATACGCTACAGGGCGACCGACTCCCGAAGATCATCTGTGGGGACCGCGCGATTGGTTCAAAGGAAGTACCTATGCCGATTCGCGCTGTCGGTTTGCAAGCGAGATCGGTTACCACGGTTGCCCCTCCCCGCACAGCCTTTCGCGCTTCCTCTCCCCCGCGCATCTGTTCCCGTGGCGGCGGGAGGCAACCGCAGACCTTGCAAACGACGGATGGCTTGCGCACGCGTGCTCCTCTTCGCCCGATGCGGACGCGCCGTATGCCTATCGGATTCCGCTGATGGCAATGCAGGTGCGGAATCTGTTCGGAGAAGAACCTTGTGACCTTGCGGAATTCGCAAGAGACAGTCAGATTTCCCAAGCCGAAGCGCTGAAATACTTTATCGAGCATTTCCGTATCGGCCGCGCATGGCGCACGGGCATTCTTTGGTGGAATCTCACGGACGGTTGGCCGCAGATCTCCGATGCGGTGGTGGATCGCTACGGCGTGAAGAAACTCGCCTACGGGTTCATCAAACGCTCCCAGCAACCGCTTGCGCTGATGTGCGACGAGCCGCAGGACGGTTTTCTGAAGCTGGTTGCCGTCAACGATTACCCGCACGCCGAAAAGCTGACCTACACGGTCACAACCGAGCCGGGCGGATTTGCCGTGCTGACAGGCAGTCTGACTTCTCCCCCCGAATCGGCAACCGAAATCGGGGTATTGCCGTTTGACGCGGAGCGGCAGACCTTCTACCGCCTTGCATGGCAGACCGAAAGCGGCGCACGCGGCGAGAACCACTATGTCTGTTACCGCATGGGAAGCCTGCGCCCGGACGATTATCTTGCAGGACTTTCCACCCTGTACCGCGATACGCCCGCGTTTGATTTTTGACCGCCGAAACGGTTTGCCGCCTCAGACTGTAGACAAAAGATGTTATCCCCAAAAAAGAACAATGCTGAACGACGCTTTTTCTTTGACCATGTAGGCGCAAAGAGAAAAGCACACTTTGCTTCGCAAAGCTGCAAAAAGAAAGCGCCGATAAGAGGGTTTCGCCGTCTGCGGACGGCGACGAGGGCTTCGCGCCCTCGACTGCGCCGCCTTTTGAAAAAGGCGGGCGAAAACTTTCACTGCTTTGTCTACAGCCACAGGCGGCAAACCGAAACGGTTTGCCGCCTGTTTTTTCAGCTGTTATGCGAAATGCGGAGAATCAACGAGGGGTCGGAGCTGTCCCCGTCGGTTCTTGCGCTCTTTCCGACGCGGCGGAGCACCGTTCCGTCAATCGTGATCCGATTGCCGTCCACCGTCACATAAGCGGAGATATCCTCCGCGTCAGTACCGAGCAGATCCTGCGCCAGAACCTTCACGCCGTCCGAGTAGTCCTCCTCCATCACAAGTGTCAGACTGCCGAACATCCCGAACACCCCAATGGGTGCCGCATCCTTTCCGATGCGGAAGGTCACATCCGCGATTCCCGCAACCGTTTGGTTCGGATCAACCGTCCTGCGGAAGCAACCGATCGACGCAGCGCCCGTAATCGGGTTGACCGATGCGGCAACAAACGGGGTGAACATTCCCTTCCGCGTGACCACCTCGGGCAGTTCGCAGCCTCTTGCCATCACGGCGGGCGCGGTTTCGGTCATGGTGCGGTTTCCGCTCTGAAACCAGTCGGCAACATCACGGTCAAAATAGAAGCTGTCGGTCAGCGTGGTGTCGCTTGAAAGATAGGTCGCGTCCTTGGCGCTGAATGCGGGCGCATAGGTCAGCATCCAGTTCAGCGCCGCGCGCATTTCGGTGTTGTAGGTCATGATTCCGAGACTGCACCCCAGCACCGCCGCAATGTATGCCTGCGACTCCGCGTTGATATAAACATCAGCGCCAGAGCCGGTTTCCTCATAGAGCGAGAACATTTCGTCGATGCGGTCAAGCGCGCAAACGGTTTCAAACGGCGCCGACAGATCGTAAATGCGAACCGTTCCGCTCATCAGAACATATTCCTTCAGCGCCGCGCGGCGGTTTGCTTTGAAATTCTCCTCCGTGTTGCTGTCGGTAAACGGGGTCTGCGTATAGGCGTGCTCCACAATCAGGTCGGGGGCGTACTGCTTCGCGCAGTCGGTAATCATTTGTCTGTACGCCGTATCCGACTGGTGCTTGCCCCAGTCAACCTTCCAGTAGGAAACGCCTGCCTCCGCACTCTGCTTGGCGCGCGTTACCCAGTATTCCCGCGCCTGTTCGGTCGGAGTCCATGTCTCATAGGGAATCTGCGGCGAGACCCACAGTCCAAGCCCCGCATAGCCGAGCGCCTTGGTCTTTTCCACCATGGCGGTCAGCCGCTCCGCGGGAGTCGAACCGAGACTGCCGAATTTGACGGGGTCAGGCTCCATCGAACCGAATTCCGCCCGCGCGCCGTCCTGCGATGTCCCCTTCGGCACATCCCAACCGTCATCCAACAGGAAGATCAGCTTGGAGCGGTATTCCTGCGGCACGGTGTGGTAGTAGTTCTTACTGCCGAACAGCGTGTCTGCGGTCAGCGCGTCGCGCATCTGCGAGTTTCCGCTGCCCGAAATGCCCAGTTTTGAAGCAACATAAGCCTGTCTGCCCCAGGTGCAGAGATAGCTGACGATCTTCTCCCGGGCGTCGGTCGGCTCGTCCTCGGGCGGATCGGTCAGATCGCGGAACTGATCCAGCAGTTCCGCATTCCCGCCATATGCCCGACAGACCGCCCACGCCTTTTCCTTGGCTTCAAACGCCCGCTTTCCGAGCACGCGGAACAGCCCGAAATGCTGTTTCTCGGCGGTCGATTCGTTCGCGTCATCGGTCAGGCGGTAGAAGAACAGCCCGCCGATCCCCGACTCCCCGTCGGCAACTGCGCGGGAAAGCGCTTCCAATGTGTCCGCCTGCCATGCGTCAACCGAAGCCTCGCCGCCGTCGGACATTCCGCATTCGGTCAGAAGCAGAGGGATCGCCCCGTCCTCTCCGTGACCGAGCAGAGCGGAAAGCTGTTCCACGCCGCGCTTCATGCCCGCTTCCGACCATGTCGCGTCCGGGTAATACTGCCACGCAACCGCGCCGAAGTAATCGGAGAGCTTTGTGCTTCCCGTTCCGAAGCCGCCTGTGATGTATTGGCAAAGCTTGGAGAGCCGCTGGACTGCGGCGGTGAAATTCCCGCCATGCACCGCAAAGCCCGACACCAGCACCGTTGCGTTCGCGTTCGCGCGGTGAATGCCCGCCGAGGCGGCGGCGCAAAGCCCTGCAAGAATCTCGATCTTATCCTCGACCGAAAAGGTCTTTCCGTCCTTGCGATAGGAAGCGGGATGCAGGTTTTCATCCTCGAAAATGCCGTTTCCGATCTCCCAATAGCCAATCTCGGGGAAGGCGGTTGCAACGGCATACCAACTCTCCTCGTAAAGTGCCAGCCAACGGCGGTACTCCGAGTTCTCCGCATCGTCATAAACCGGTGCCGTGCCGCTGTCCGTCCCCGCGCTGTCGGACGGGAAAAGCCACCCGCGCCCGAACCCGACCGCATGGGAAACGCCCGCACCCCGCAGCTCCTCCAGCCAAAGCCGCATCTGCTCGACCTGCTTCTGCTTCAGTTCCCCCTCCGCAGTCAACAGAGACGGCAGACCGAACGGGAGACGCACGCTCCCCGCGCCCAATGCCTTGGTCAGAAGGATCAGATTGGTCAGTTCCAGTTTGCGATCCTTCGCGGAGGACGGAAAGAAGTTGACGCCGCGAAGCAGGGACAACGGAAGCCCCGTTTCGGGATCGGTTGCGTCGGGGTCCCGGTAAGATCCCGCCGCCGTTGTCGCGGCGGTACTCCCGTCTCCCATAGAGGCGGGATGTTTGCAGGCACAAAGGGCGGTTGCTACAGTCGCAAACACCAACAGAATGGCAAGCAAGCGTTTTTTCATGGTTCTCTCTCCCATCAGAATTTTTCGGGCGGAAACAGCGCACACCCCTGCCGGCGAAACCGCCCGATCAGGCGCTCGACATCCTCCGCAGTCAACCCGATCTCCTTGGCAAGGCAGGCGCGGCAAAGGCACTCGGTTGCGCCGCGATTGACCATCTTGCGGTAAAAACCGATGTCAAAGCTGTCGGTCACCCTGCCGCACGCGGGGCAGATCATACGTCGGCAGGCTTTCCGACATACAGCCTGCATTCATGCGCGTGCAGTTTGGCTTCCAGCACCCCGTTGCGCGGAATATAAGTCTCCCCCGTCCATGCCTCCCGCAGGATCAGCTTCTT
>CAKSUH010000001.1 GCA_934500855.1 uncultured Eubacteriales bacterium | reverse complement strand
GTCCGGGGTATCAGAAACAGGGCTTTGACAGCCTGCCCGCAACGGTCGTGCTGACTCAGCCGGGTGACTACACCGTGATGCAGACCAACATGAAGGGCGCAACCGAGTTGCAGCAGTTCTTCGTTCATGTTCCGCAGAGCGAAAGCAACATCACCAAAACGGTTGACGAGTTGCCGATGCTCCGTTCGGAAACGACAACGGAGGAAGCGGAAACCGACCTTCTGATGTGGATTGCCGCGGCGGCGCTGTTCTTCCTGTTTGCGGAGTGGTGGCTCCACTCCAGAGAATCGATTTGAGAAAGGAGATAGATTACCGATGTCGGATTTCAAAATTGAATTGGAACACCCGTGGTTGCTTCTCCTTCTGATCCCGGTTCTGTTTTTCAGTCTGTTCCCGTTTTTCCGCCTGACGAAAAAATACAGGCGGAACCGCAACCGCATCATCTCGGTTGTCACGCACACGCTGGCAATGCTGCTCTGCGTTGCGATGGTGGCGGGTATGACCTTTACATACGAACTGCCGAACAGGCAGAATGAGCTGATTGTTCTGGTTGACCGCTCGGACAGCGGAGCGGAAAACGAATCGCTGCGGGACGAATTGCTGCAGGATGTGATCAATGCCTGCGACAAAAACTGCAGGTTGGGCGTGGTTTCGTTCGGGTATGACGCAGTCTATGCGGCGCCGCTGTCCTACGACAAACGCGAGGCATACAGACAGTATCTTGCCGCGACCAAACCGGACGGCACCGCAACCAATCTGGCGGGAGCGATCGCATTTGCCGCCGAACAGTTTGAGAATCCCAAAACGGCAAAGATTCTGATCCTGTCCGACGGTCTGGAAACGGACGGGGACGCGCTCTCCGCCGTGAAGCTGGCGGCGGCGAAGGGAATCAAGGTTGACGCGATGAATCTTGCCGATGCCGAACACAGCGAGATGCAGATTCTGGATGTAAAAATGCCGGAAAACCGCATCATTCCGGGTCAGGACGCGAAAATCATCCTGACGGTCCGTACCAACCTCAAAGCCCGCGAAAAGGCAACGCTGAATGTGACCGATATGGGTTACAAGAGCGGAACGCATGAGATTACGCTGGAGAAGGGCGTTCAGACGGTAGAGATTCCGCATTCGTTTCAGTCGGCGGGTCTGCACGATATGACCTTCCAACTGGTCGGCGCGGAAGCCTCCGATACGGTGGAGCAGAACAATGTCTACCACTCTTACCTGAACATCCCGCTTCTGGAAAACATTCTGATTCTGGAGAACCAAAGAGGCGAAGCGGACACGCTGAAGTCGATTCTGGAAGAAATGCACACCGTGGAGGTGCTCAACATCCATGACGACGCAGACAGGATTCCCGCGAATGTGCGGGAACTGTCGGCTTACGAAGAGGTCTTTCTGGTGAACCTCTCCAATGCCGATCTGACTTCCGATACAATGCCCGAGAAGTTTGTGCAGACGCTTCACGATTATGTTTACAACATCGGCGGGGGTCTGTTCACGGTGGGCGGAGAAAACGATACGCTGGACGGCACATTGGTCCCGCACGCCTATAACCGTGCGGACATGGAAGGAACGCTGTTCCAACAGATGCTGCCGGTTCAGGTGGTTGAATACACACCGCCGCTTGCGGTGATGATCGTCATCGACTCCTCCGGCTCCATGAGCATGGGCAAATACGAAGCGGCGCTGAAGGCGGCGGAGGAAATTCTGGATTCGCTCAGCCCGCGCGATTACTGCGGCGTGACGACCTTTGATTCCTCTTCAACCGAGGCGATCAATGTCCTGCCCGTTGCGCAGAAGGATAAGATTCTCGATGTGATCCGGAGTCTGAAAACGACCTCCGGCGGCTCGGGCGGAACCGTGTTCTCGGGCGCCATCGAGCTTGCGGGCAGAGCGGTTGCCCCGATCCCGGTGGAGCGGCGGCATATCGTGCTGGTGACGGACGGTAATCCGTCAGACCACCTTGACAAGCAGAGCGAAAACGACAAGAACGCATACGGAAAATACATCCAGGATAACTACCGCCAGAATGGCACCACGATGTCGATCTTTGCACTGGATATGACAAGCGGAAACCGCGAGGAGCTGAAAAAAGCCGCCGAGGAATACGGACATGGGCATTTCTATGACATTCCGTCCGGCGAGTTGAATCGGGTTCAGGCTTATGCGAAGAGCGATATGGCAGAGGTAACCCTGAAGGAACTTGAGGAAGGCATCACCTTCACGCCGAAGGCAGGGGACCAGTCCACGGTGCTCAACGGAATCGATACCACCGTAACGATTCCCGTCCTGAAGGGCTATTACGGAACCAAGGCAAAGGATGGCGCAAAGGTGCCGCTGACCTATCAGTATGTTCCGATCTATGCCGAATGGGATTTCGGTGAGGGTCGGGTCGGCAGTTTCCTTTCCGATCTCGGCGGCGTATGGTCTGCGGACTTTACGGCGGACCCGGTCGGTCGGATGCTTGTGGAGAACATCGCGGACAGCCTGTCCCCGTCCGATACCCTTGAGCCGGATCGGCTGGATCTGATTTTGCGGACGATTGAGGAAAACTATTCCACGCGTCTGAATGTCTTTACGGCGCTCGGCGAAGGGGAAACCGTTTCGGTAACGGTGAAGCCGCTGTCCGACGCGGCGTCCCGCTTCTACGGCGGAAATGTTCCCGTTACGGCGCTGGGCGACAATGTCGGATTCGATTTCTCGGTCACCTGCGGCGGAATCTACCGCATCACCGTGACCAAAACCGACGCGAACGGCAATACGGTTGCCGAACGCACGGCTTACAAGTCCTTCTCGTATTCGGACGAATACCAAATGTTCCGCGGGGAGGATGAGGGCGCAAAGCTGCTTTCGGAGCTGACTTCGAGCGGCGGAGGCGAGGTGATTACCGATGCGGTGGAAACCTTCGGGTCCTTTGCAAAGACCTACCCCAAGACCACGGACCCCCGCTTGGTGTTCCTGATCCTTGCGATCGTCTGTGTGCTGATTGATGTTGCGGTGCGGAAGTTCAAGTTCAAGTGGCTGCACGAGATTGTTCGCGACCGCAAGGCTCTGAAGCAGTTTGCCGAACAGAAAGAGCCGAAGAATCGGTAACGGCAAATGACTGAAACGGAAAAGACCGAAACGAAGGAGAACGGAATGAAAAAACAAATTCGGTGGATCCTGATCTGTCTTGCAGTCGGTTTTGCATTCCTGCTCGGCGGATGCGGCGGAAACGCCCTTTCCGCGCCGGACAGGGTGCAGATCGACCCGATTACGCTGACCCTTTCGTGGAAGGCGGTCGGCGGGGCGGCATACTATACCGTTGAGATTACCGGAAACGGGGAAACGGTGGAGAAGGATTCCGGAAAAAACAGCTATTCCCTTGAGCGGCTGGAGGAAGGCTCCTACACCCTGCGCGTAAAGGCGGTTGCCGGAAGCGACGGGGAGCGCAAGGATTCCGGGTGGTCAAAGACGCTGAGCTTTGACCGCGAACACGAAACCGGACTGGTATTTGCGCTGAACAGTCGGGGAAATGCGTTTGAAGTAACGGGACTCGGTTCGGCTACGGGGGAAATTACCGTACCGGACACTTATCGCGGCTACCCGGTGACGGGAATCGCGAACCGCGCGTTTTACAACAAGAGCGCGGTTACAAAGGTGACGCTGGGAGAAAACATCGTCTCGATCGGTGAGCAGGCGTTTGCAAACTGCTCCTATCTGACCGATGTCAATCTGCCCGTCAACCTGACGCACATCGGAAAAACGGCATTCCAGAGTTGTCGGCTGCTGTCGGTACCTGCGGTGATTCCCACAGGCGTAACCGAGATCGGCGAGCAGGCGTTCCAGTATTGCCGTAAACTGCCGTCGGTCAGCTTCGGAGACAAGCTGAAAAAGATCGGCGACAACGCCTTTGACGGATGCGAATCCCTCTCGGCGGTAACGGTTCCCGACAGCGTTACCTCTCTCGGAAACGGCGCGTTCGCGCGCTGTACGGAGCTGGAGAGCGTGTCGCTGGGAAGCGGGTTCCCGACGCTGGGGACCGATGTGTTCCGGCAGTGCACTTCGCTGACCGAAATCACTGTCGGCGACAATGTGCGCAGAATCGGCGACTATGCCTTTGCGGGCTGTACGGCGCTGACCGCGGTTATGATGGGAAACCGCGTAACCGAAATCGGTGCGTCCGCCTTTGCGGACTGCGCGGCGCTGGGGTCTGTTTCCGCTCTGAGCGAAACGCTGGAGCGGATCGGGAAATCGGCATTTGACGGAACGCCGTTCTTCACAAAGGAAGGAGCGGATCTGGTCTATGTCGGAAACTGGCTGCTTGGTTGCGTGAGCAAGACTATGGCAGGCAAGACGGTTGCGGACGGCACGGTCGGAATCGCGGACTACGCTTTGGCGAAATGCGAAACCTTCGATGATGTCCTGACCCTGCCGAACAGCGTGAAGTATGTCGGCGCCGGCGCGTTTTCGGACTGCACAAAGCTGACGGGCGTGATTCTGGGGAGCGGCGTACAGCGGCTCGGCGACGAAGCTTTCATCCGATGCGCGGCACTCACGGGGGTTTACCTCGGAGAATACGACCGTATAAGCGGCGGGCTGGGAAAGAGCAGTCTTGAGGTGATCGGCGACTATGCGTTCGGCAACTGTACCTCGCTTTCCGGGATCGAAACGCCGACGGCTCTGAAAGAGATCGGCAAGCACGCGTTCCGGAACTCGGCAATTTACAACAATGCGGAACGGGAAGCGTATGCGGGCAACTGGCTGGTTGACTGCAAGAACAACGGCTCCTACGGAACCGTTTCGATCAAGGACGGAACGGTCGGAATCGCCGAGTATGCCTTCTATGAATGCAAGGGCATTACATCGGTCGGAATTCCCGACAGCGTTCGGGTCATCGGCGGAGGCGCATTCTACAAATGCACTGCGCTGGAAAGCGTGGTACTCCCCGCAGACCTGTCCGAGATTCGGGATTACACCTTCTACCATTGCGACGAACTGACCCTTCCGGTACTTCCCGTTACGCTGACAAGAATCGGCAGAAGCGCTTTCTACAAGTGCCGTCTGGTTGCGGACGGCGAGGAGGGGGATGAAAACCGACTGGTTATTCCCGCCTCCGTGAAGGAAATCGGTCCGTTTGCCTTCTACGGCTGTACCTACACCTACACGGACCGCGCAACGACCGAGCAGAAAAACGGCGGCATTGACATTCTCGTCCTCGGTGACGGAGTTGTGTCGGTCGGCGAACGGGCGTTTGCGGGGATCGCATCCCTGCGGCAGGTGACCCTCGGCGCAGGTCTGCGGACGCTTGGCGAAAAAGTCTTTTACAAATGTACGGCGCTTCGTTCGGTGACCTTCGGAGAGAGCCTGCAGACCATCGGCGACAAGGCGTTCTACGGCTGTTCCGCTCTGGAAGCGGTCAGTTTGCCCGCCTCACTTACCGACATCGGAGCCTATGCCTTCTACCGTTGCATCGCAATCGCCTCCCTCGATCTCGGAGGGACGGTGAGCGTAGGAGACGCCGCGTTCCTCGGCTGCGTCGGAATCCGCCGCCTGTCCTTCTCCGACAGTCTGCGCGTGATCGGCAAGCAGAGCTTCCGCGGCTGTGTCGGACTGGAGTCGTTGGTCCTTCCGCAGACGCTTGAAACGGTTGGTGCGCACGCTTTCTACGGCTGCCCGAACCTGACGCTGTTCCTGACCGCCGAGGAAGTCCCCGACGGCTTTGACGACCGCTGGAATTCTTCCTATCGGCCTGCGGTCTTTGGCGTGAAGGCAGAGAACGGAACGGTTCTTTCCATGGTCTGGGATCAGACGAAGGTGAAAAACCTCAGCGGCAACAGCCGCCTGTCCGATCCCATTCGGGACGGTTACGGCTTTGCGGGCTGGAGTACCACCGAAGGCGGGGAGGCGGAATACACCGCCGAAACGCTTTCCGGGGTCCCGAACGGCACAACGCTGTACGCGCTTTACAGAACGGATAACTGACCGGATACGGTCGGTGCCTCTTAATATCCGGATACGGAATTTCCGATTGTAAGAAAGGATATAAATCGATGAAAAAACAGGTTTCCGCACTCGCGCTGGTTTTTCTGATGCTTCTGGTGACTCTTCTGGGAACCTCCTGCGGAGTGAAAGAGCTGAAGATTGAAAAGAACCCGCAACTGGTGTTTGTGAAGGGCAACGAGCTGGATCTTTCCGCCGGGACCCTTTCGGCAGACGGAAAGACGGTTGCCCTCGACGCGGACGGCGTGGAGGTGAGCGGCTATGACAAGGATCGGCTGGGGGAACAGACCCTGACCGTGACCTACAAGAAAAAGACCGTGGAACTGACGGTAACCGTTGTTCCCCGGATTCAGGCTTCGGAGCCGTATGTCTATTTTGTCGGAGAGTCGATCGACGCGGTCGGGCTTCGCCTCCGCGTGACGAAGGATGACGGAACCTTTATCTCGGTCTCGGGAGATGATGAGAATGTAACGGTTTCCGGCTTTTCCTCCGAAACCCCGAACGATGAACTGGAGCTGAGCGTGACCTGTCGGGACGGCGGAGTCGATTACAGCGGCAGCATCACCGTGTCGGTGGTCACGCCGGGTGTGACCTTCAAAAAGCCCCGCAAGACCGAATACGGCAGTCATGAAACCGAACTGGATCTGACGGGCGTTTCTCTGACGCTGAAGAATGCGGACGGAAAAACGGTTCGGAACATCAACATCAAGGATCTGAAAACCGAGGGATTTGATCCCGCTGCCGCAACCGCGGAGAAGCCGTCGGTTACCGAAACCGTCAAAGTGTTCTTCGGCGGGCGTGAGATGGCAAACTTCGATGTAACGGTGAATTACAGCGATGTCTCGCATATCCGCGATTCCGCAAAGGTGTTTGCAACGCTGGACTGGTCGCATTACGAGCGCCCCGAAAACGGAATGTATCTCCCCGAGGGAGCAACCGATGAGATGGGGAAAGACGCAATGGCAACGCTGGAGCGTTACTATCATCTGACCGACAAGGATGCGGCGCTGATCAGTCAGGACGAGTTGGACGCAACCGCGCGTCTGGCGACGATCTACGGCTACAATCAGTGGACCGCGGCGATCGCCCGCGCCTACACGAATGTGTTCAACATGGATTTGGGCGAGATTACCTATACCTGCGTGAACCTCTCGGATGCGAAAGCCGGACTGGAGAAGCTCCGCGCGGCAAGCGACGATGACACGAAGCTGATCCTTTCCTACGGATCGATTCTGAAAAACGCAAAGCTGACCGAAAAATGCGGCGAAACGGTGATCTATGACGGCGCGGAAGAGGACGGCGTAAAGGTTGAACTGGCAATCGGACATCTGCTGACCATCGTTTACGATTCCGGCTACTTTACGAACAAGGTTGCGAATGTGCTGGACAAAATGGTCTCCCTGCCCGAGATTCTGACGGTTCCGACGGATTGGACGGCGGATTCTCTGGATACTTACAAGGATGCGATCGAAACCGCGTACACCAAGATTCTGGAAATCAGCCTGAGCGATGCGGGCGAGGTCGGCGCGTTCGAGATTGTCAACAACTGGAGAGAGAAAAAGGACTTCTTCGAGATCCTGTACCGTTATTTCTTCCGCGAATACCGCTCGGAGGACAAAGCGGTGTCCGAGGTTGCGAACGGCAAGATCGACAAGCTGACGGAGTTTTATCTGCCCGGCGAATTGCAGGACCTCTATAACATTGTCGTGCTGGCTGAGGTATGGCGCGAAACCATGTCGAGCAACAAACAGCAGTACAGCGGCATGGAAAACGGATACCCCTCGCTGATGGAAAGCACCTACTTCTTCAGCGCACACCGGAAGATGGTTCTGGAAAGCAACCGGCTGCTTGCGCTGAAGGACGAGATGTATACCGATCTTTACAATCGGAAGATTGCAAAATGGGCTTTGACCCTGCAGTGGGGCGACTGCGGCTACTACGATCTGCTCGGCTCCTCCGGGGCGGACGACACCTGCGTAAGCGTTCTGGAAAAGTACCTCGACCTCTGGGAAGCGGTTCAGAAGGACATCAAGTACATGGAGTCCGAGGCGTTCGGAACGGATGTTGCGGAAATGTTCCGAACCTTTGTCGGACTGAACGCAAACCAGCAGTACAACCTGATGGCGGCAATCAACTATCTCTACAAAGAGAATCAGATGCCGTCCATGGTGCTCTATCCGAATGACGGCGCGCTGTTTTCGGAGTTTGCAACCTACATCTATGTTTACTACCTCGGTCTGTTCAATGTGGATATGACCAAGGACAACGAAAACAATCCTGCGTACAACAGCTTCACCAATCTGATGATCGCGCTGGAGTGCTACGCAAACGGCGACTGGACCACCTTCGGCACTTTCATGGCGAAGGCAAAGACCGCATACGCCTCGCTGAGCGGGGACATGAAAACGCTGTTTGACGCAAACCTTTCCTTCCTGTATGATGACTGCGATGAAAAGTTCGCGCGGTTTGAACTGACGGTTGACGAAAACGGCAAAGAGAGCTATACCTTCAAAAAGATTGATCTTAACGAGTTTGAGGCGACATTCAAGAAGCTTTCCGATGAGCTTTCCCGCGTCCAGCTTGCAAAGGTCTTCATCGACGATCTTGCCAAGCTGACCGGTCAGTCTGTTGACCTCTATCTGGCGTATATTGCGTCCTATGAGCGCGCGCGCTTGTATGTGGAGGACATCCTGAGCCGCGGAGACGAGACGATCAGGAACGCATACCTCTACCAGCCTTACGGAGATGGCGGTCTGCCGCTTTCCCGCTCTTACTATGACGCGGAGGGGTACTACCTGCTCTACCTGCAGAGGCTCGGCGTGAAGAAAGAGGCGTACGAAAACGAAAACACGGTTGGTTTGCGTACCTTCCTGCGCGAATATGCGAATTACTTCTGGAGAAGCGCTTCGCAGATGTATCAGGTTCCGGATACGCTGGACAAGGATTTTGAACTGAGCGCGGAAAGCCTGAAGAAAATGATGGCGGACTTCCGTAACCTCAACGCGAACGAGAAATACCTGCTCTACGGTCTGGATTCGCTCCAGCTCTACTATGGCGGTATGGTGACCTATCTGACCGTTACTTACGGCTCCGATTCGCCTGTTCCGTCTTTGGCGTATACGCTGATGCTGGTGGAGGTTTACCACTACAGCTATCTGACCGCTCCGGATAAGTCCTTCACGATGACGGACGGAACCGTAAAGACCGCCAAAGAGCTGTTGCTGGAAACATGGGATCTGTTCATGAACAGCGACAGCGGCTATGATTCTCTGCCGGCGGATGATCAGGCAAAATTCGATCTGTATTTTGCGGAAATGATGGGGTACTACAAGGAAATTTGCGAAAACCTGCAAAAGGAAGCCTGACCCCGGAAACGACAGTCGGAGACAAAAATCGGGGGACCCGCCGACGGGTTCCCCGAGGGCTTGCCTCCTTGCTCCGTCAACGCAAAAGACGGAGAGAATGCAAGAAAGTTCTTGTATAAAGCATCAAAATATAACGAAAAATTTCTGACAGTGTCATAATTTATTGAGTTTGAATAAAAAGCGGACGGATCAACTGAAAAAGTTTGGTTTTCTTGTAGAATTGCAGTTGAAGCGTATCTGCTGTATAATAAGATGTTGGCGTAAAAGCACGAAAAAGGGTGTATTCTGCGGTTGCGGAGGACACCGGATTCTGGTTCTTGATATCGGAGGAACATAATGAAAAAACGCAGTTATCGTATATGGTTATCCGCCTTCCTGTCGCTCGTTTTGCTGGTCGGGATCGTTGGCGGTACCATTGCGGGTATCCTTGCCGACAACGGAGTCATTCCCGGCAAACGGGGGCTGACGCAGGTTGGTAACCTCAACCTGGACGAGCTTCGGAAACAGTATCTTTCGGAGACGGTCCGGGAATATCAACGGTATAATTATTCGGGAGAACGCTGGGTCATCGTTGAACTGAACGGCGATAATCTGTACGATCTCTATCGAAAAAGCAGCGGCTACGACAGCTTTCAGGCGTTCTGCGCGTCTGACGCAGGTCGGAAATACCGCGAGGAAATTGCCGAAAAGCAGCAGGACTTTCTGAAGAATCTGGAAAGCTCCGGTCTGAAATATACCTATAAATATTCTTATACCACGCTGAACAACGGCGTTGCGCTCCGCATCGGCGGAGAGGACTGCCGCACCGTTTCGGGAATGTCGGGCGTCAAGGGCGTCTACTTCTCCGAGCAGTATGCGGTCCCGAAAACGGCTGTAACCAATAACGCGAATGTTTATACAACCGGTATCTACAACGCGGACGGAATCAACTACAAGGGCGAGGGAATGGTTGTTGCCATTCTGGATACGGGTCTGGACTATACGCACGAGGCGTTCCAAATGACGCTGAAGAACCCCGCATGGAACAAGAGCTATGTGGCGCAGCGGATGGCGGCGGCAGGAAGCGGCTTTTATGCGAAAGCCTCTGCCGATGATGTGTATTACAACGAAAAGGTGCCGTTCGCCTATGACTATGCGGACGATGACGCCGATGTGTTTCCGCAGTACAGCTCGCACGGCACGCATGTCGCGGGCATCGTGGCGGGCAAGAGCGACTATGTGGTGAACAAAGACACCGGGGAAACCTTCCTGGGCGTTGCACCCGAGGCGCAGCTGGTTATCGGAAAGGTCTTTACCGACAACCTGGACAATGAGAGACTGGGCGGCGCAAACGAAATCGATATTCTTGCGGCGATCAGTGACTGCGTGGAGCTGGGCGTTGACATTATCAACATGAGTCTCGGCTCGAGCGCGGGCTTCTCGGACGCAAAGAGCGACAGCTTTACCAATTCCGTTTACGAAAAGGTGCGTGCCGCAGGCATCAACCTGGTTGTGGCGGCAAGCAATGACTACAGCTCCGGCTTCGGCGGCGGAAACGGAACCAACCTTTCCGGCAACCCGGACAGCGGAACCGTGGGCGCACCGTCTACCTATGACGCGGCGCTGTCGGTGGCTTCGATCAACGGTCAGAAGGCAAGCTACATTTTTGCAAACGGCGACAACAGCCAGGTTGCGTTCATCAACGAAGCGAGCGACGCAAACGGCAACAAGTACGACTTTGTGGAACAGCTCTATCGGATTGCGAACAAATCCAAGACCGAGACGCTGAAATTCAAGTATGTCGTTGTCAACGGCGTCGGCAGACCCGGAAACTACACCTCCGCGGTCAAACGGGAACTGAAGGACAAGACCGGCTATGACGGAACCATTGCGCTGGTCCGCCGCGGCGACACCACCTTTGCGGAAAAGGTGCAGAACGCGATGGACAACGGCGCGGATGCCGTGATCATTTACAACAACCTCTCCGGTGTGATTTCCATGTCGCTGGGCGAGGTGGAGAACCCGGTTCCGACCTGCTCCATTCAGATGGACGCAGGAAAGGTGCTGGTGGATAACGCGACCAAGGGCGTCGGATTCGTGACAATCGGCGCAACGCTGAAGGCGGGACCGTTCATGTCCGACTTCTCCAGCTGGGGTCCCACCCCCGACCTGCATCTGCGCCCCGAAATCACGGCGCACGGCGGTGAAATCACCTCTGCGGTTGCAGGCGGCTACGACATCTACAGCGGAACCAGTATGGCGGCGCCGAATATGGCGGGAGCCATCGCACTGCTCCGCCAGCATCTCAAAAACGCAGGGTACTCCGGCGTGGAGCTGAGCGCCCGCATCAATCAGGTGCTGATGAGCACGGCGACCATCGCGCTCAACGAGGAAGGAAACCCGTATTCCCCGAGAAAGCAGGGCGCGGGACTTGCGGGTATCAAGGACGCGATCGAATCCGAAGGGTTCATTACCATCCTTGATAAGAACGGCAATGTGATGGACAAAACCAAAGCGGAGCTGTTTGACGACAAGCAAAAGACCGGCGTTTACGAGTTCACCTTTACCGTTCGGAACATCACCGACCGGAACACAACCTACCGTCCGACCGCTTATGTCATGACCGAAACGCTTGCTTCCGACGGAAAGACCGTTGCGGAAAAAGCCTATATGCTCAACAGCAACAGCACTGTGGTCTATACGGTGAACGGACAGGAGCTGAACGGAACGCTCACGGTTCCCGCAAACGGAAGCGTGGATGTCACGGTCCGCATTACCCTGAATGACACTGCCAAGAAGTACCTTGACGACAGCTTTGAAAACGGAATGTATGTGGAAGGGTTTGTCTCTCTGAAGGCAGAGGGCGAAACAAAGGTCACGCTCGGAATTCCGTATCTGGCGTTCTACGGCAACTGGAACGACGCGCCGCTGTTTGACTACAGCGAGTATGAGCTGTCGGAAAGCCAGAAGGACACCTCGGTTCCGGAAGAGGACAAGCTGGTTGCCAGTGCGGCAAGCACCCGCGTCATCGGACGCTACTACGGCGACAAGTACATCCTTCCGATGGGCTCCTACATCTACACGATGGAGGAGAGCGATGTCAAGATTTATCCCGAAAAGGAAAAGATTGCGGTTTCAAGATTTGATTCGGAAGGTCAGCATACCATTTACGAAGTCTACATGGTCTACGCGGGACTGCTCCGCGGCGCGGCTTATATGCATGTGGAGGTTACCGACGCGGTAACGGGCGATGTCATTTTCTCCAGAGTACAGGAGAATGTCAGCAAGTCCTATGCGGCGGGAGGCTCGGCGCGTCCGTCGGCGGTCATGCTGGAAATCAGCCCCGCGGAATGGAATCTGGTGAACAACGGCACCTATCGGGTCTCGCTCAGAGGTGAGCTGGACTACGAGGGCGGAGAGAATCCGAAGCGGAACAGCTTCGATTTCCGGTTCACCGTGGACTACGAGGCTCCGCAGATCAATGACTATCGGATCCGCTATGAAGCCTACACCGAAAACAAGCAGACCAAGTATCGCATCTTCATGGATGTCGATGTGTACGATAACCAGTATGTGCAGGATGTGATGCCCTGCTACATCCGGGAAGAGGCGGACGGTACCAAATCGCTGACGCTTCTGACGCAGTATCCGATTCCGGTTTACGGCGAGCAGGGCAAGCAGTCGACCGTCAGCTTCGAGATTACCGACATTTATGACGACTATGTCAAGACCGGCAAGCTGTATCTGGCGGTTGAGGACTACGCAATGAACCAGACCACCTATCTGGTTTCTCCCGAAAAGGGACTCGGCGAAGCGGGAAGCATTACGCTGACGCCCGACGAGCTTCTGATCAAAACCGGCAAGATCGGCAACAACACCGACGATGCCAAGACTCCTTACAACATTTACGAACTGACGCTGGCTCCCAATCAGCTTTACAAGCCCACCGTGGAAGCGGACGCGACCAGCGGCGCGGCGCGTAACCTGAAATGGAAGATCAAGAGCGGCGACGCATTTGTGGTGACGAAGAACGAAGAAATCTTCGTCAAGGCAGGAAGCGCGGGGAACGATGTGGTCATGCAGCTGGTCTACGGCGACGATGACGATTCGGCGCAGATGATCTATGCGGAGGTTACGCTGAAGATCCGCGGAGACGAGCTGAAGCTGCAGGATCCCGAAAAGATCGTTCTGGAGCCTGCGCTGAATGTGGAATACCGCTCCGTGAACATCGACAGCACGATGGCGCTCACGCTGAACCCGAACATGACCGTTTCGGTGCGCGCGGGCTTCACCCCGTGGTATCGGACCGACATTCCGCTGAAGTGGTCGTCCTCGAACGATTCGGTTGTAAAAGTGGATGCGGACGGAAATGTGACCGCACTGAAGAAAGGCTCGGCATACATCACCGTGGAAGCGGAAGGGTATGCGCGTCTGAAGAAGTCGGTCAGAGTGACCGTGAACAACGAATTCCGCGTAACGAACTTCACGCTGTATAACTATTACGGCGGCGAAATCTGCGAGATTCCCGACAGCCTTAACATTTCCTATCTGGATGAGGACTGCTTCAAGAACAACAAAACCGTAAAACGGATTGTGCTTCCGAAAACCCTGACCGAAATTCCGGCGGGTGCGTTTGAAGGGTGCGAAAACCTGGAGGAGATCGTCATCGGAAGCCAGTGTTCAACGGTTGGGAACCATGCGTTCCGTAACTGCAAGAAGCTGAAAACCATTGAATTTGCCCCGTTTGCGGACCGGAACGGCAAGGTTTCGGAAAAGTTTGCGGGAACCATCACCATCGGTAAAGAGGCTTTCGCAAACTGCGCGTCTCTTACGACCATTATCAACGAAAAGCGGATGACCGCAATCCATGACAGCGCGTTCTCGGGGTGCGCATCCCTGACCTCGATCGACCTGTCCGAGCTGCGGTATGCGGGCAAAAACGCGTTTGAAAAGTGCACGGCGCTTACGACGGTTGTAACCACCGAAAACACCGCGTTCAGCGAAGGAATGTTCTCGAACTGCACCGCGCTGACCTCGTTTGAGTTCAAGGGCGAACTGCTTCCCGCTACCATCTTCAACGGTTGCCGGAAGCTCTCCTCCATCACCTTCCTTTCCGAGAACTTCCGCGGAATCGGCGAGCGCGCACTCAGGAATACCGCCATTACGAGCATTCTGCTCCCGAACGGCACTTATTCCATCGGCAAGAACGCGTTCCCGACCAAGCTGCAAACGATAAAGCTTTCCGCGAATACGGTTCTGGAGGGACTTTCCGAATCTCCGTTCGGCAGCTGCAACAGCCTCACCGCGTTTGACATCGAAGAGGGAAGCACACACTACAGCGTTTCGGACGGACTTCTGCTGAGCCGTGACGGAACCGTGCTGATGGCGGTCCCCTTCGGAAAGACCGGGATCACGCAGGCAAGCATTCCCGAATCCGTGACCTCGCTTGCATCCGGCGTGTTTGCCGGTATCAGCAACATCGGGGAATGGGATCTGAGCCGCTATACCTCGGTCGGTGCGTATGCGTTTGCGGGCTCCGGCATTACGAAGGTGAACCTGAGCAATATGACCGAGTTGCCCGACGGCATCTTCTCCGGCTGTATCGGACTGACGGAAGTGACGGGAACGGACAGCCTGACCTCGGTCGGCAAGTATGCGTTTGCATCCTGCCTCGGACTAAAGAGCCTTTCGCTTCCCAATGTCCTGACGGTTGACGCTTACGCCTTCAACACTGCGGCGCTCACAACCGTGGACGCGCCGAAGGTGACCTCGATCGGCATCCGTGCATTGGAAGGCACAAAGCTGACAGAGATCCATTTCCCGGCGCTGTCCGAGATCGGATACATGGCGTTCGGCGGAATGACCGCGCTGAAAAACGCGACCGTCGGTGCCGTGACCTACATGGGCGAGAAAGCCTTTGCGGGCTGTGCGAAACTGGAATCGGCGGTCTTTGGTAACGGAACGACCGTGGTCGGCGCGTATGCCTTCTTTGACGGCAGTACGGAAATGACTGCCCTCACTGCGGTAACGCTTCCCGACAGCGTGAAAACAATCGGAACGTTTGCTTTTGCAAACCTCAATATCGAACGGATCAACCTCTCCGGCGTGACCGAGATCGGCAGTTACGCGTTTGCACAGTGCAAAAAGCTTGCCGAAGCCGATCTGCGCAGTGTGAAAACGGTTGGCGACTATGCCTTCCTTTCGACCAAACTGACGATTGCAGACCTGAACGAAGCCGAGACTGTCGGCGAGCGCGCATTCTACGGCACTCCGCTGACCTCCGTCAGCTTCGGAAAGCTCCGCATTCTGGGCGCGTATGCCTTTGCGGGAACCAAGCTGACAACCGTGACGCTTCCCGCAAGCTTCAGCGATGTGTACTATGACTACAAGTGGACGGTTTATGACGAAAAGGGCAGAGTGGACGAGGAGAAATCCCGTAAACTGCCGTGCTACGGCAACGGCGCGTTCGCGGGAATTGCAACCCTGACCGAGATTCTGACCGAAGTCGACGGCGCTTACCGCTCGATTGACGGCGTCCTCTATGTTACGGCTGAGAACGGCATGATCCTTCTGCAGTATCCGCTCGCGCGGGGTGCCGCGGAGTACCGCGTTGCGGACGGAACCGTGATGATCGGCGCAAGTGCGTTCGAGTGCCCCGACAAGTACGAGAGCGAGACGGCGCTGACAACCATTGAATTCCCGTATACGCTGAAACGGATCGGCGCGTATGCGTTCTACAAATCAAAGGTGGTCAACTACACCTTCAACAGTGTGGAAGCACCGGTTCTGCTCGCGGAATATGTCGACCCGAATCAGTCCTTCTCGGAGCAGATTCTTTCCGCCATCTTCGGTGACAGCTCCTCCGGCAATGCGCTCGGCTCCACGCTCTACTACGCAAACTTTGCCGACTTCGTTGCAAAACGGGTTTACAAGGACATTTTCAATCCGCAGTTCTTTGAATCGGTCGACTTCGGTCTGCATCTGACCATTCCGAAAAACGGAACCGGATACGACACGGTGATCTGGACCTCCTTCTTCGGCGACATTCAAAAGACCGAAGAGATTCTGCCCGACGACACGACCCATGCGGCAATGAATGCGATTGACCAACTTCTGAAAACGCCGCTTGACCGCATCGGCAACGCAACGCAGCTCTCGGAACTGGAAGCCGTTGCAAAGGAAGTGCTGGCGGCAAGACAGGCTTACAACCTTGTAACGACAAACGATCAGCTTGCGCTCTGCCGGGATCGCTACGAGACGCTGCTGCAGTACGAGAAAGCCCTTCGTGACGCGAAGGAGCGGCTCGGCGCGCCCGTATCGATTGAAAGTCTGGTTCTCTCCACCGTTCCCGACAAGATCCGCTACAAGGCGGGCGAAAGCTTCGACCCTGCGGGAATGGTGATCAAAGCGATCTACACGGACCGCTCCGAGGTCATCCTGACTGCGGACGGCTACACGCTGGACAAGACCGTCCTGCACGAGGGAGACGAGTCGGTGACCGTTTCCTATACCGACCGCGGCAAGACCTACACGGTGATTGTCAAGGTCAATGTGGAAGGTCAGGAAACGAAGAATCCCGAGGTGCTTGCGGTTCCGACCGTTACGGTTTCGGAGAGCGGGCTGGCTTCGTGGAACGCGGTTCCGAACGCAAGCGGCTACCGCTACCGCATCAACGGCGGCGAGGAGCAGACAACAACCGAAACCGAGATTCAGCTTTCCGACGGTCAGACCCTGACTGTGATGGCGGTGGGTGATGGGACGGCATATGCCGACAGCGCCTACAGCGAGGCGGTTAGCTGGACGGCTCCGCAGACGGAAGCACCGAAGCCCGAAAAGAAGGGCTGTTCCTCCGCTCTTTCAACGGACGGCGCGGCTGTGCTGCTTTGCATGGCAGTGATGTCTCTCGGCGTTACGACCCTGACCAAAAAAAAGAAAGGAAGATGACCCTGTGAAAAGAAGAAGCTTCTTTCCTCCGATTTGCGGCATTCTGTTCCTCCTTGCAATGCTTCTCCTCCTTCCCGCGTGCGGGAAGAAGGAGGAGGGGAAGCCCTATGACTTCCTTGTGACTTTCAATTACAATGTCGGAAACCTTGATGTCAGTTGTCCCGACCAGTATCTGGGCGTGAAAACCGGCGGACTGGTCGGCATTGAGCCGGGCTTCAGCGACGATTTCAAGCTGCGTCCGGTTGCGAACTACTACATTGAGGGGTGGTACACCGCCAAACTCGCATCCGACGGAACGCCCGAACAGGATGCGGAGACCGGACGCGTGCTTCTGGATCGGAAGTGGGATTTTGAAAAGGACACCGTGACGGCGGACACCGTGCTGTATGCCAACCTGATCCGTCAGTCGACGCTGTCTTTCGTGGACCTTGCGACGGGAGAGGTGGTCAAGACGCTGACCGCAACGCCCGGAAGCCGACAGAATGAGCTGATGTCGGTTCTCGCGCCGAAAAAGGAAGGGTATACGCTGGTCGGATACTATGCGGACGCCGAAAAGAGTTCCCGCTTTGCATGGCCCTTCACCTTCGGGGAAGAGGATACCACCGCGTATGTGGAGTTCCTGGAGGGAACATGGACGGTTGCCGACACCGCAGAGACCTTTAAGCGCGGCATCTCGGGAAACAAGAACATCTATGTAACGGCGGACCTCGATTTTTCCGATACCGCATGGGTTACAACCGCTTACAACGGCACCATTGAAGGGAACGGACACAAGCTGACGGGGCTGACGGTTTCCAAGGTCGGCAGTAAGAACGCAACCGCAGGCTTCGGTCTGTTCACCACGCTCGGCGCGAATGCGCAGATCCGCAATCTGACTGTTGAAAATCTGACGGTTCGCTTCTCGGCAGGTCTTGCGGGAAGCTATCGGGTCGCTCCGCTGGCGGACGAAATCAAGGCGGGCGCAAAATTTGCAAACCTCACCGTAAGCGGCACTCTGTATTATGACTTTTCCAAGGCTCCCGCATCGATCGTTTACCCGCTTGCGGTGAAAAACGGCGCAACGGATGCGGATGTGACCGACTGTACCTTCAACATCCCCCTCGTGAATGCAAACGAGTAAAAATAAAACAGGAGAAAAGAAAATGAAGATGAAAAAGCGTATGGTTTCCGCGTTTCTTTCTGTGCTGACGGCAGGATGTGTTCTTTTGAGTGCGGTCGGCTGCAGCAAGAAAGGAAATGCTTCCGAAACCACGGGTCCGGACGATGAATCCAAGACCCCGACCTACAACACCGAAACCCGCCCGTTCTCGATGAGCATCCAGACCCCGGACGGTGTGTTCAACCCCTTCTTCTCAAGCTCGGCATATGACTCCACCATCATTTCCCACACGCAGGTCGGAATGCTCAGCACCGACCCCAAGGGCAACATCGTCTGCGGAGAGAACGAGCCGACCGTTGCACTGGATTACAGTGTGAAGGAATCCACCGAGAACGGCAAGACTTACACGACCTACAAATTCCTGATCAAGAACGGCATCCTGTTTTCGGACGGCAAGCCGCTGACCATCAAGGATGTGCTCTTCAACCTCTATGTGTACCTCGATCCGGCGTATACCGGCTCGGCGACCATCTATTCAACCGACATTGTCGGGCTGCAGAACTACCGTCAGCAGAAGCTGGGCGATATTTCCGACGGTTCGTCCTCTTCCTTTGACGATACCTTCGTCAGCGAAGCGAATGTCCGTATCCAGAACCTGATTGACTATGTCAAGGTCAAGGGCAAGGGTGTAAAGAATGAGGATAAGCCTCCGCTGCCCGCGGATTTTGACGAAGCGGCGGCGCAGGTTGACTACAAGACCGTTGCGGAAACCTTCCGCAAGGAACTGGAAGCCGACTACAATGCGGTTGACAAGGAGACTTACAAGGACTGGAAGTTTACCGAAATCTGGCAGATCTTCCTTTACAACGACGGCGGACGGAGCGAGCTGCTGCTGAAGGACGAGGCCGGCAAGCTGGTGAAGGATGAGAACCAAAACCCGCAGCTGGATCCCAAAGCCGCACAGCAGATCTGGGACGACGAAATCAAGCCGTATATCGACCAGCATCCGGAGCTGTCGCAGGAGGACGCGATCAAGGCTTACTGTATCGGGGAAGTTTACAACTCGTATTTCCCGGACACCGTGCTGACCGAAACAAAAGCGGAGCTGTTCGAATCGGTCCTGCGCTCCTGGGGAACCGCAAGCACGATTCTCGATCTCTTCACCGCAGAAGCAAAGAGCAACTACTTCTCCGGCAGCAAGAGACTGGTTCCGAACATCAGCGGTATCACCACCGAAAGCAATGTGACCGAATTCAACGGCGAGACCTACGATGAGGGACACGATGTGCTCTGCATCAAGATCAACGATGTGGACCCCAAGGCGATTTTCAACTTCTCCTTCACCGTTTCCCCGATGCATTATTACTCCACCGACAACTGGAACGGAAAGAACTACATCGAAGCCTTTGACGGCGTGCAGAATTTCGGTCTGGAATTCGGAAGCATCGAGTTCATGAACAAAGTCATCAACGCGCCCGAGAAGGTCGGACTTCCGGTCGGAGCGGGTCCCTACATGGCATCCAACGCGTCCGGTTCCGGCAAGGTAACGGGTGACACCTTCTTCAACAACAACTTCGTTTACTACGAAAGAAACCCCCACTTCCACACGCTCGGCTCCGGCATCTCCAATGCCAAGATCAAGTATATGCGCTACAAGGTCGTTGACTCCGACCAGATTATCAACGCGCTTGCAAACGGCGATATCGATTTCGGCGATCCGAACGCAACGCAGGAAAACATTCAGGCGGCGGAAGCGGCAGGCTTGGGTCATGTGGAGATCAAGACTTCCGGTTACGGTTATGTCGGGATCAACCCGCGCTTTATCCCCAGCAAGTCGGTCCGTCAGGCAATCATGATGGCGATGAACACCGTGCTGATTGCAGAGAACTACTACAAGGGCGGTCTGTGCGAGCTGATTTACCGTCCGATGTCCACCACCTCCTGGGCATATCCGACCGATGCAACCAAGCCCTACTACAACTATGACAGCACCGGTTACGAGATCCGGGCTCTTCTGGAAGCTGACGGCTATCAGATGGGATCCGACGGAATCTATAAGAAGAACATCGAAGGCTTCGGCGAGGACCGTCTGGGCGGACAGAACTACCGCATGACCATTGCGGGCGGCTCGACCGACCACCCTGCATACGCGATGTTCCTGCAGGCGGCAAAGATTCTGAACAGCGCAGGCATGGAGGTCAAGGTTGTGACCTCGCAGACCGCACTGTCCGACCTGTCCTCCGGAAAGCTCTCCATCTGGGCGGCTGCATGGTCCTCGACCATCGACCCGGATATGTATCAGGTCTACCACATGGATTCGCAGGCAAGCTCGACCCTCAACTGGGGCTACAAGCAGATCAAGGCAGGAAAGAACTCCGCGGCTTATTCCGACGAGTACGCACTCATTCAGGAACTGAGCGAACTGATTGACGCAGGCCGCTCGACCACCGACAAGGAAACGCGGAAAGCGATCTACAAGGAAGCGCTTGACAAGATTATGGAACTGGCAGTTGAAATGCCGACCTACCAGAGAAAGGATATGTCGGCTTACAACAAGAAGATTCTGGACGAGTCGACCATGACCCCCGAAAAAGACCGGTCGCCTTACAACGGACTGCTTTCCCGCATCTGGGAACTGTCCTACAACTGATCGCGACCACCACTTCAGGGCGCCCGCAGCCGCGGCGCGGAGCTGAAAAAGCGCTGCGCCGGGACCTTGCGGAATGCCCCAGAAACCGCCCCCGGGCGGAAGGAATGACAGACGGCAGAGCGCTCTGCCGTCTGTGTTCCGGAATAGGAGACAAAACAGACTTATGGATATGGTGAAATATATCGTCAAGCGACTGTTGCTGTCGGTTCTGATCCTGTTCGGTGTATCGATCATCATTTACGCGTTGGCGCGGATGATGCCGACGGACTATGTGGATCAGCAGTATTCTTCCGCCGTGTCGCAGGGTACGATGCGGCAGGAGGATGTCGACCGGATCAAGGACCTGTACGGCTTGTCGATGCCGGATGCGTATCTTTCCGTCAAGGCGGGTGAGGGCAGTCAGTTCAGCGGAACGACCTTCACGAAAAACGCGAAGAGCGAAAAGCGCGATGTGGACCTCGAGCTTCTTCTGAAGGAGGACGCGCGCGTGGCGGCACAGCTTTCCCGCACCGATCTTACGGATGCGGAGCGCGCGGAGTTCGAACGGCAGAAGGCGGAAAACGACGCGTCGCTGGAGGCGTTCTATCTTGAATGGTACATCGGAAAATACGATCACGGCTCCAATCGGATTGAGCTGTCCCGTCAGACCGATGCCGAAACCGGTGCCTATCGGTATGTTTATCGGATCGGCACCGTGACCGAAAAGGGCGCGAAGGTGGACGGAACCGAGAGCGATGAGGAAGGGAAGGACAACTCCTATATCGCGCTTGACGAGGTCTTTACCGAAAAGGAATCCGGCACATGGACGCTGGGCGAGACAGACGGAAACGGCATCCGCCAGATCGTGCTGACTTCAAAGGACGGCGCATCGGTTGCTTCGACCACTGTTTACCGCGTTGCGGGCTTCTGGGATCAGGTCGGCGCCATCCTCAAGGGCTATTTCGGCTGGCTGTTCAATATGCTGCAGGGCGATTTCGGAATGTCCTTCAAGTACAAAAAGCCGGTGAAGGATGTGATTTTCCAGAACATGGGCATTTCCTTTGCCATTGCGTTTGTTGCAACGATTTTGCAGTTTGCCATTGCGATCCCGCTCGGTATTAAGGCGGCAACGCATCAGTACGGTGTGATTGACTACGGCGTGACGGTCACTTCCATGATCGGCATCAGCCTGCCGACCTTCTTCCTTGCGGCGCTGGTTATCCGCCTGTTTGCGGTCCGGCTCGGTTGGTTTGAGGTCGGAGGAATCGCCTCGTCCTCTCTGCCGATGGACGCAAGCTGGATTCAGCGTCTGGGCGACAACCTGTGGCATATGGTTCTGCCGATGTTCGTGCTCGTGGTGCTTTCCATCGGTTCGCTGATGCGGTATACCCGCACCAACACGCTGGAGGCGCTGAATGCCGACTATGTCCGCACAGCCCGCGCAAAGGGTCTGCCGGAGAGAAAGGTCATCAACAAGCACGCCTTCCGCAATACCATGATCCCGCTGGTTACGCTGATGGCGGGGATTCTGCCCAGCCTTTTCGGAGGCGCCATGATTACCGAAACGGTGTTCAGTATTCCCGGTATCGGAAAGCTGGCATACGACGCGCTGATCGTTGCGGATGTGCCTTTTATCATGGGCTACAATGTGTTTATCGCGGTTCTGACGGTCATCGGAACGCTGCTCAGCGACCTGATGTACGCGATTGTTGACCCGCGTGTCAAACTCGGAAGATAAGGAGGTTCGCCGATGAAAAACGAAAACGAGATGAAGAATCCGAACGACGGACTTCCCGCAGACGAGGTCTTTGACCTTTCCGAAGCCAAGATTCTGGAGGAGGAAAAGGACGCCCGTCTGGAGGCGGAATTCGAGGAAGAAGCCCGCGAGGAGGAGGAAATCTCCGGACGCACCATCAGCCCGACCGGCATGGTGCTCAAGCGCTTTTTCCGCTCGAAGCTTTCGATGACGGGACTGATTATCCTGCTGGCACTGTTCGTATTTTCCTTCCTCGGACCTGTGTTCGGCTTTTTGCCGTTCGTGTGGGGAGAGAAGGAGTCGGATGAAAGCCATGCGGTGAAGGAGGAATACAGGACGGAGGTAACGGCGCCTTCCCACGGTGAGGATTCCGTTTACATTGTCGTTTATTCCTATCCGACCAACTACCTCAAGCCCTCCGCAACGCATCTGCTCGGAACGGACGACAAGGGGTTTGATGTGTTCTCCAGACTGATGTACGGCGGCAGAGTGTCGCTGACGGTCGGCTTTGTCGTGGTCATTCTGGAAACGCTGTTCGGCGTTCTTCTGGGCGGACTTGCCGGATATTTCGGAGGCTGGGTTGATCAGGTCGTGATGCGCGTGGTGGATATTTTCAACTGCGTGCCGACCCTGCCGATGATGATGATTGTCGGCGTTGCGCTGGAAGCGAAGAATATTTCGGGTCCCGCAAAGCTGTATATTATGATGGCGATGCTGACGCTGTTCGGCTGGGCGGGGATCGCACGCCTTGTGAGAGGACAGATACTCTCCCTCCGTGAGCAGGATTTCATGCTCAGTGCGGAAGCAAGCGGACTGACGACCTCGCGCAAAATCTTCCGTCATCTGGTTCCGAATGTCCTGCCGCAGCTGATCGTTTCCATGACGCTGGGGCTCGGCGGCATCATTCTGACCGAGGCAACCCTCGGGTACCTCGGCATCGGTCTGCCGGCAGAGTATGCGACATGGGGCAACATGATCAATGCCGCCGCAAACAATACGGCGCTGCGCCTCTACCCGAACCTGTGGGTATCCCCGGGTATCTGCATCGTGCTTGCCGTGCTTGCCTTCAACTTTGTCGGTGACGGACTGCGTGACGCGGTTGACCCGAAAGCGAGGAGATAAGCCATGAAGAAAAAGACAGAAGCGAAAGGGCTTTACATCGACGCGAAGGAGTCCCGCAACATTGCGAAGGAGAACCGCCGCACGATTAAAGAGCTGAAAAAGAAGCGCGCGTCCTATAAGCCGTCCGACTACATCACGGAAATGCGCAACCCCGAAAACATCGTTGAGTTCGACGATCTGCACACCTTCTTCTACACCGATAACGGTGTGGTCAAGGCGGTCAACGGCGTGTCGTTTGACATTCCGCAAGGCTCAACGGTTGGCGTGGTCGGCGAATCCGGATGCGGAAAATCGGTTACCAGCCTGTCGCTGATGCAACTGGTGCAGGAGCCGATGGGGCAGGTTGTGAGCGGAAGCATCCGGTTCCGCTCTATGGCAAGAAAGCAGGTCGGAACCGAGCCGTTGCTGGTTCCCGAAAAGGACGCGGACGGAAATCCGGTTACGGACGCGGACGGCAAGCCCGTAATGGTTCCCGTCAAGGGACGCTTCGGCAAGCCGCGCATGAAGCCTGTTTACGAGGAGCATGAAGAGGTTGTGGACATCGCAAAGCTCCCGACCTCCGAAATGGCGTCTATCCGCGGCAGAGAGATCGCAATGATCTTCCAGGAGCCGATGACAAGCCTGAACCCGGTTTTCACCATCGGAAATCAGCTGGATGAAATGACGCTTCTCCATGTTCCGGGGGCTACCGCCGAGATGGCAAAGGACCGAAGCATCGAGATGCTGAAAATGGTCGGCATCGCCATGCCGGAGCGGGTGTATACCTACTTCCCGCACCAGCTTTCGGGCGGTATGCGTCAGCGCGTGATGATTGCAATGGCGCTTTGCTGCAACCCGCGCCTGATTATCGCAGACGAGCCGACGACCGCGCTGGATGTGACCATTCAGGCGCAGATCCTCGACCTTTTGCGCGAGGTCAAGAGCAAGATCAGCGGCAGTATCCTGCTGATTACGCACGACCTCGGCGTGATTGCCGAAATGGCGGACTATGTAGTGGTTATGTACTCCGGACGCGTTGTGGAGAAGGGAACCGTGCAGGAAATCTTCAAGAATCCGCTGCACCCGTATACGGTCGGTCTGCAAAAGAGCAAGCCGGCGGTCGGGAAGAAGGTCGACCGCCTCTACAGCATTCCCGGAAATGTCCCGAACCCCGTCAATATGCGCGACCATTGCTATTTCCGCAATCGCTGTGACAGGCGTTGCGAAGCCTGCCTCGGCGGATACCCGCCGATGATTCAGGTTTCGCCAACCCATTTCGTGGCTTGCTACCGCGCAATGGAATACCGGCAGGAGGAGGAAAAGAAGGAGCGGTAACCGCCGTTTCTTTGAAACGCTATGGAAGAAAACAAGAAAAGCATCGCAACGGAGCCTTCGGAATACCTGCTGGAGGTCCGTGACCTGAAAAAGTATTTTCCGGTCAAAAAAGCGTTCCGCGAGGAAAATTCGGTCTACCTCAAAGCGGTGGACGGTGTTTCGTTCCGCCTCAAGCAGGGCAAGACCATCGGTATCGTGGGCGAATCGGGATGCGGCAAGAGCACGCTCGGCAGAACGATTCTGCGGCTGTATGAGCCTGACGGCGGAGAGATTATCTTTGACGGCAAGCACATCGAAAACCTGAAGGGCGAAGCCCTGCGGCGGATGCGCCCGCAGTTCCAGATGATCTTTCAGGATCCGTATTCGTCGCTGTCCCCGCGTATGACGGTCGGGGAGATCGTCGGCGAGGCGGTGAAGCTGCACAAGATCGTTCCGCCCGAAGAATACGACGACTACATCCGCGACCTGATGCAGAAATGCGGTCTGCGTCCCCATCATATCGGACGCTATCCGCACGAGTTTTCGGGCGGACAGAGACAGCGTATCTGCATTGTCAAAGCGCTGGCGCTGAAACCGAAGCTGGTCATCTGCGATGAGCCTGTTTCGGCATTGGATGTTTCGATTCAGGCGCAGGTTATCAACCTGCTCAAGGATCTGCAGGACGAAAACGGGCAGGCGTATATTTTCATCTCGCATGACCTGTCGGTTGTGGAGCACATTTCGGACGAGGTTGGCGTAATGTACCTCGGTAATATGGTGGAATACGGTCGGAAAGAGGACCTGTTCCGCGAGCCGTTGCACCCGTATACCAAGGCGCTCTTCTCGGCGGTCCCGATTCCGGATCCCGATGTGAAGCTGAACCGCGTGATTTTGCAGGGCGACATTCCGTCTCCCGCAAATCCGCCGAAGGGATGCAAGTTCCATACCCGTTGCCGCGAATGTCGGGAGATCTGCCGCGAAGTGGCACCCGAATTCCGTGATCTGGGCGGCGGACATTGCGTTGCCTGCCATCTTTACGACGATGCGCCGACCGAAACATCGGAAAGCCCCGCGGCGGGACCCTCTGCCGTGAAGTCGGAAAAAACGGAAGCGAACTGAAAGAAAACAAGAGAAACGCCGCCCGATCGGCGGGCGGCAAGTGAAATTCCCGCGTTGACCTGAAATATATGGCAGAGAAAGTTGCGGGGAGAAAAAACAAAAAGGAACGCCTTGGGGCGTTCCTTTTTACTTTCCGAATTTCTTTTTCAAGGCAATCTCGGTAGGGAGAACGGCAAGAAAGAGCAATCCCAATTGGACAGCACAGATGACAGCGCCTGCCGTTCCGATTTCAGATGTCGTTTTTCCGATTTCAAACAGCATTCGGACAACCGAAATCGGCAGCAACAGCAAGCCGCTCAGAAACCATGTTTTCCCGAATACGCGGTGCGCATAGATCCATGTCAGACTGTTTCTCATAGACCTGCGGGAACGGTATCCGAACAGTCGGTTTGGCTTTTCAGGTGGCTTTTTCAGAAACCGGTAACCGAATCCGATCATGGTAATCGGAATAATCAAATCAATCAGCATCATATAAACCCAAAATCCCATCCGAAAGCACCCCCGTTTCCCCTATATTCTGCCCTCATTATACCATACCGCCATCCTCTTGTCAAGCCGAATCCCACCAATCGTGCGCGATAGCCGCACTTTGCAAAGCACACCTCCCGCCCCAAACAAAAACTTCCCCCAAGAGCACCCGCCAAAAGCAAAGCGAACCAAATTTTCGCTTTGCAAGGGCGGGCGCTCTTGGGGGAAGTTCTCGGAGGGTCAGGGAGGTTTGGAGGGTAGGGGCGCCTCTTCCAAGAGGTGCCCCTGCGCCTCCAAGGCTTTTCTCTCCCTTAGCTGATAAACGCCTCGCCGACAGAGAAGAAGGACTCTACACGGCGGCGGAGAAGGGGATGAGCACGCAGTTCGGGGTCGGCGGAAATGAGCGCGCGTGCGTCATCCGAAGCGGCAACCATGATTTCCGAGTCCTCGCGCGCGTCCGCAAGACGGAAACGGAGCTCGCCGCTCTGCCGCAAGCCGCCGTCATTCCCGCGACGCAGGAAGTCTCCGGGACCGCGCTGTGAGAGGTCCTCCTCGGCAATCGCGTAACCGTCGTAGACCGTCCGCATGACTTCCAGCCGCGCCCGTGACGCTTCCCCGAGGCGGTCTTTTGCCGTCCCCGTTACCAGAATGCAGTAGGATTTTCGCGTTCCTCTGCCCACGCGCCCGCGCAGCTGGTGCAACTGCGAAAGCCCGAACCGCTCGGCGTTTTCCACGATCATCAGGCACGCGTTCGGAACATTCACGCCGACCTCAATCACCGTTGTGGAGACCAGAATCTGAATCTCGCCTGCCGCAAAGCGGCGCATGATCTCGTCTTTTTCGCGGCTTTTCTGCCTGCCGTGCAGGAACGCGACCGTAAAATCGGGGAATTCCTTCGACAGAACTTCCGCATATTCCACCGCCGCCCGCAGGGGAGGCTTCTCTTCTTTCTCTTCGCCGGAAACGATAGTGGCAAGATCCACCTCCTCCGGCTCTTCCTCTTCCTGCTCTTCCACTGCGGGGCAAACCACATAGACCTGTCCGCCGTCCGCAATCTGCTTTGCAATGAAGCCGTTCAGCCGCGCGCGGTAACTTTCGTCCACCACATAGGTGTCAACCCGTTGCCGCCCGGCGGGCATCTCGTCAATGCGCGAAAGGTCAAGGTCGCCGTAAAGCGCCAGAGCGAGCGAACGCGGAATCGGCGTGGCGCTCATGACCAGCAGGTGCGCGTGCGCGTTCTTTTCCGCCAGTATCGCGCGCTGAACCGCGCCGAAACGGTGCTGTTCGTCGGTTACGATCAGTCCCGGGGCGAGGAAACGGACATCTTCGGTCAGGAGTGCGTGCGTTCCGATGACCGTTTGCAGGGTCCCCGAGGCAAGTCCTTCCTTTATGGCGCGCTTTTCTTTCGCGCCCGTTGCGCCGACCAACAGCGCGCAGGAAATGCCCAATTCGGCAAACAGCGCAGAAAGTTCGGCGTAGTGCTGGCGCGCCAGAATTTCGGTTGGCGCCATGAGAACCGCCTGCCGTCCGCTCTGCACCGCGATCAGCATTGCCGCCGCCGCGCAGACGGTTTTTCCGCATCCCACGTCGCCAACGACCATGCGCCGCATGGGAATGTCGCCCGCCATGTCGCGGCGGATTTCCCCGATAACGCGCTCCTGCGCGGTGGTCAGGCGG